>CALURS010000001.1 GCA_944323215.1 Candidatus Gastranaerophilales bacterium
CTTCTATTGATAATCCAATAGCTTCGCCAAATTTTTCTTGGGTTAGTCCTTGTTCATTTCTCAATTTTTTAATGCTATTGCAGAGTATTTGTTTGTATCCCATGTATTTAAGATTAATGTATATAATGATGTTATAAAAGTAATAAAGATAACTATAAGTCGGTATAAAAATACGTACAAGCGGGATGTCTTACACACACACACACACACCAAATCCCACAGGGTATTTTATCACAAATATTTTTATTTTTATTAATATAATTTCCTATTTATAAATGTTACAGAAGTTAATATTGTATTATAAAATCATACAAACAAGCATCAAGAGCATTGCGCCTATTTGCATGGCTGTAGATAACCCTTGTTGAAATCGGTTTGAATCATATTTTTTTATTGAGTTTTGAGCTTTATAGGCACTGTTTATTCTGTCTATTCTTTGTTGCTCAGTGTCACTGTCAAAAGAGCTTCCAAACATCTGGTTTTCTATATTAGCTAATTGGTTAGAAAAAGAGGTTTGACCTTTTCTTGTAAACAGGTTTCTGTTCAGTCCGCTTAAATCTCCGCTTGTCATACCGCTTCCGTTGTAGATATCATCATAGTGTGCATTTTCTGAAGCTATTCGGTAGTCTTCTTTGAATACATTATTTTTAATTCTTTCAACTCTGGCGTTATAATTATCATTTAAGTATGTTTGGTTGAAAAGTTGTTTTTCAATGCGTGCAATTCTGTTATCAAGGCTGTCTTTTTCGTAGGTTTTGCTGAATAATTTAGTTTCTGCCCTGTCAAGAACGGGATATCTTACGGTTTCATCTGAGGCAAGTTCTTCTGACGACTCATCTTCCATAAATGTATCTTCACACGGTTTGATTTTGTCTTTTATAACGTCTGCCGAAAGGTCATCTGACAGTTTTTTCATGCGGGTAGCCAGATTGTTTTTGGAAACAACGCCATAAACTGATTCCTCTAGTCTGGCGAGCCTAGTTTCGTCTGATTGGTCAGAGTAGTTTATTCCATAGAGTTCTTCTTCAATGGTTATTAGTTGGGCGTTGTATTTACTTGCGCAGATTGCTGGTGTGAATGTGGCAAAGATAATAAAAAGTGTTATAAGAAATCGGTTCATAAAAATCTCCTAATATAATATAGGGATTTTTATAATAATTTCCTATCATAAATTGACGGATTAGAAAAAAAGTTTTTCTAACCGGAAAGTAGTAAGCAACTAAAACAAAGCTCTTATTGCTGCTTGGCCGAAAAGTATTATGCCTACTACAACACTTATTACACTTGCCACCATTACAGCTCCTGCTGATATGTCTTTTGCCATTCCTACGAGTGTGCAGTACTTGTTTCTGAACGTTGCATCAAGGGCAAATTCTATTGCAGTGTTTAGCATTTCTGATATTATTACCATACCGATTGTTAATAATAAAATGCAGATTTCTATTGGTTTAAAGCCGAACAATAATGCCAAAAACAGTACAAATAACGCTATTATCATGTGAATTCGAATATTTCGTTCACTTTTTAGGACTATTCTCATACCTTTTCTGGCATTTTTAAATGATGAATTAAAATTTTTTGTTTTAAACTTTGTCATACTCTACAACTTTCAAGGCTTCATTTTGCATGCTTACAACAAAATTGTAATCCTCTTCTGTTTGATGGTCAAATCCTAAGAGATGCATTATCCCGTGTGAAATTAAAAAATACAACTCATCTTCAAAAGTTTTGTTCTTTTTTTTGCTTTCTTCTTCTACTTTATCAAGAGCTATAATAAATTCTCCGAGATTTATTTCTCCGTCAAATATAAATTTATCCTCATCATCAGCAAATATTGCAAATGTTATTATATCAGCGGGGTAGTCTTTGCCTCTGTATTCTTTATTCAATTCGTGAGTCTTTTTAGAATCGCAGTATAAAATATCAAATGTTACAGTATCGTATTTAAAACCATTCAGAGCCGATTGTTCTCCTATATGTGACATATAATATTCAAAAACCTGTTTTGCTACTGAAATAGCTTTTTTTTCATCAATCTTTTTATCTTCACAAATATTTTCGCTAAATATATTAATGTTCATCTCTTTTACTTTCAAGTTCTTGAATTTTGGCTTCCAAGTCCTTATCAATATTTCTTACTGCTGTTTTGTTCCTATCAAGCTCTTTAACCAAATCTTGTTGGTATTTAATTCTTTCGTGATGGATACCTCTTAAAATACGGCTCATCACAGCTGCAATTGTTGACAAATCTTTTAACGTAATTGGTGCTTCTGATAGTTGACCATCATTTAATCTGTCTTTAATAATTTTATTAATAATATTATCAATTTCCTCTGCAGAAGATGCCTTATTAGCTCTAACAGTTGATTCAACAGCATCGGCAATCATCAGAATTGCTGTTTCCTTAGAGTTCGGTTTTGGTCCGGGGTACCTAAATTGGTCTTCTGCTACGTTTTCCGCACCATCTTGAGCAACTGCTTGATTATAAAAATAACTTACAAGCCCTGTTCCGTGGTGTTGGAGTATAAAGTTGTTTATTATTGGCGGGAGTTTATTATCTTTTGCCAATTCAACACCATCTTTAGGGTGTGCTGTTATTAACATTTTTGAAAACTTCGGTGAACAGTTGTTATGAGGATTTTCAATTCCGTAACTGGATTGATTCTCTACAAAGAACATAGGACGTTTAAGTTTACCAACATCGTGATATATAGCTCCAACTTTTGCAAGAAGGGGATTTGCTCCGATTGCTTCTGCCGCAGCATCACATAAATATGCTACCATCATACTGTGATTATATGTTCCGGGGGCTTTTAGTTGCAAATCCTTTAGCAGCTGCTGTTGATTTTGATCTGCAAACTCTACCAATGCGTACGGTGATATCATTTGGAATAGTTTTTCCAGAACTGGTAAAAAGCCTAAGGTTAATAAGCCACCGATTACAAAACTATTTAATACTATATAACCTACATCTTTTAAAATTAACATATTATCTATGTTCATTAGGAATTTTTCCAGTAAATAAATACAACCCAGTATTAAGCCGCCTGCTGTCGCTATTTTAAAGCCTATATAGATTAAATCGTTTCTTTGGGTGAATTTATGGTTATAAACAGCAATCATTGTAAAGGTATTTAATAGTAAAAATGATGCAACCATTTCTATTCCATAATGAAGTCCGATTGCAAGGTTAACAAGGATTAAGTTTGCAGCAAGCAGGGCAACTCTTGGAGTTGTAAAAATTGATAATATAATCATAAATGCAGGAAATGGGATGATGTATGGTGAAAAGCCTGTTGGTAAAACTACCGGAAATAATGAGATAAATATTGACATAAAAGCAAATAATCTCAAATAATTCGGTTCAAGGAAATTCTTCTCAAACCCTTTCAGATACATAAGGAACATGCCTGTCGAAAGTGCAATTATAAAAAATATTCCTGCTATCCCAAAGTAATTAATTTCAAGAACATTATAACCCGCTTCACGAAGTGCATCACTTTTTACCTTTGTGATTTGTTCACCTTCAAAAATAATTGTATCACCTTTTTTAAAGGTTACTTCATAAGGCTTAACAGAATTCTCCGCATTTCTTCTTGCGATTTCTGTTGCAAACTCATCTACTATAAGGTTTGGTACAATTACTTGGCTTAATATATTAACAATCATACGTGATTGTCCGTGAGGTATGGACTGATACATCCCTTTTCTTATGATATCTTTAATTTTATCTTTTTCAAAATCCTCAGCTGTGATACCTATATTTAGTACGGTATCAAGGGTTGCTTGTGCTCTATTAAAAAGTCTGGTAAAAGTTTCAGTATCAGAATCCCTTAAAAATTCCACCATTGCAGTTTTTTCCGGCGAGCGTGGCATGTCAAAAAGTACTGATATTTCATTAAATTTTTTGTCCGATGAAACCTTTGAATCCCTTATTCTTAGAATAGTATTCCGTAAATTGGTCAAATTTACTCTTATAAAATCATCATTTGCTTGAGTTAATATAGGCTCAACTTTTCTGGCTACTTCTTTTTTATGCTGCTCTGTCCTTATTGTATCCACAACTGTTATGTTTTTTTGAGCAACAATATCTTGTTTACTTACCCCATTTTCAATAATTTGTTGAAAAAAGAAGTTTTGAGAAGATATTACAACAGTCATTGCTATTGAAAACATTATAAACAATATAAAATTCTTAAAAGCGTTTGATTTGATAAAGTCAAAAAACTTTTCTTTATAAGTCATAAATTATCCTCATTTCGGTTATCATTCATATTTACTACAAATCCGCACTTAATACAAGCTAATACCTGACCGGTACTGTCAACCGGTCTGAAAACGTGTTCACAAGTTTCTTCTTCTTGGTCATTTGGTTGATTTGTATAGTATGAAACATCGTTTTTATGTTTACGTTTATTAATCAATTTTATAATTAATTCTATAATATACATATTAAAAGTACATTGTCAGATTTTAAATCCATAAGGAATTAAATGAGATATTTTATCAATTTTGGGTTCATTATTTTTTTCAGTAATTATCTCAGTCTCAAAATCCCCTTTAAATTCAAAAATTACTTGCCTGCAAGCTCCACAAGGATAGCATTCATCTGATTCTGGAGAATATATCGCTACAGCTAAAATCTGCTTTTCTCCATGAGAAATTGCATTTCCGATTGCACAACGCTCCGCACAGATTGTAAGTCCAAAACTGGAGTTTTCAAAATTGCATCCTTTATATAGATTTCCGCTTCCGCCCATAACACAAGCACCTACATGAAATTTTGAGAATGGTGCGTATGAGTTCTTGGAAACTTCTTTGGCAAGCTCTAACATTTTTTTATAATCTATATCCATAATCTAAATTTATGATTTTTCTTTCAAAATGAAATCAGCCAATTGTATGATTATTATTTTATTTTAAGTAAAATTAATGTCCAATCTTTAACAAAACAACGCCGCTTATAATAAGTATAACCCCAAAAGCCCGCATAAGGCTCATAGCATCGTGAAAAATTATGACACCAAGTAAAAATGTACAAGCAGCACCTATCCCTGTCCAAACAGCATAAGCCGTCCCAACCGGAATTGTTTTTTGTGCAAGAAATAAAAATACTCCGCTTAATGTCATTGCTATTATTGCAAAAATTATCCAAGCAATTTTCGAATTACCTACATCTGCCATTTTTAAACCAAACGGCCAACCAACTTCAAATACAGCAGCTATTAATAAATATATCCATCCCATACTTTTATTATATACAAAAAAAAGACCTTGGAATAAAATCAAGGTCTGTCCGTTTAAATAAGAAGAGAGAGCTTTATGTTTTTTTTAAAACTCGTAAAATAAATTTTTTGCTAAAATTTATTTTAAAAAGTCAAAAAATTTACAAAAATTTACAAAAAATTTTCAAATACTTACTAATATTGAACTTCAATTTTCTATACAAAAAATAATTTAAAAAAAACAGAAAATGAAATATAAATAATATATTTACCCCTTTACCCCCTTGAAGTTTTAAGTTATTTTTTGTAACATTATATTAGCTGTTTAATAGAGGAGAAACAAATGTTCGAACGTTTTACCGAAAAAGCAATAAAAGTTATAATGCTTGCCCAAGAAGAAGCAAGACGCTTAGGTCACAATTTTGTAGGTACCGAGCAAGTATTACTGGGCTTGATAGGAGAAGGCACAGGAATAGCTGCCAAGACTCTTAAATCAATGGGTGTAAACCTTAAAGATGCCCGAATAGAGGTAGAAAAGATTATAGGCAGAGGTTCAGGGTTTGTTGCTGTAGAAATACCTTTTACACCACGAGCAAAGCGTGTACTTGAACTATCTTGGGATGAAGCAAGACAACTCGGACATAATTATATTGGTACAGAGCATTTACTCCTTGGTTTAATACGAGAAGGTGAAGGTGTTGCAGCCAGAGTATTAGAAAATCTTGGTGTAGATTTAAATAAGATTAGAAGTAACGTAATCAAGATGCTAGGCGATACAAAACCACAAACAACAGCTTCGGGTGGAATATCGTCATCATCCTCTCAGGCTTCAAAAGTCAAAACACCAAGCTTGGACGAATATGGTACAGATTTAACATTAGCAGCAGCAGAAATGCGTTTGGACCCTGTTGTAGGACGTGAAAAAGAAATCGAACGTGTTATTCAAATTTTAGCAAGACGTACAAAAAACAACCCTGTTTTACTTGGTGAGCCGGGTGTTGGTAAAACGGCTGTTGCTGAAGGTCTTGCAATAAGAATTGTTAATGCGGAAGTTCCTGATATTCTTGACGGTAAGAAGATTATTCAGCTTGATATGGGATTATTAATTGCAGGTACAAAATACAGAGGCGAATTTGAAGAAAGACTTAAAAAGATTATGGATGAAATTCGTCAAGCAGGAAATATTATTCTTGTAATTGATGAAATGCACACACTAATCGGAGCCGGTGCGGCAGAAGGTGCTATTGATGCCGCCAATATCTTAAAACCGGCATTATCCAGAGGTGAAATTCAAGTTATAGGTGCCACCACTTCTGATGAATACAGAAAGTACATCGAAAAAGATTCAGCACTGGAAAGAAGATTTCAACCGGTTATTATTGATGAACCATCAATTGATGAAACTATTGAAATTATTAGAGGTTTAAAATTCAAGTATGAAGAACACCACAATTTAATAATTTCTGATGAGGCAATTGTTGCGGCAGCTAAATTATCAAGTAAATATATTAATGACAGATTTTTACCTGATAAAGCAATTGATGTTCTTGATGAAGCAAGCTCAAAAGTCAGATTAAAAGTAAGTACTCTTTCTCCTGAAGGTAAAGAGCTTGATAAAGAGCTTAGAAAAATTATTAAAGAAAAAGAAGAAGCAATCAGAAATCAAGAATTTGAATTGGCATCATCATTACGAGATGATGAAGCTACAATGAAAGATAGAATAAGAGAGGCTTCTGAAGCTTGGAAACGTGATAACGATATGAACAAGCCTACAGTTACCGAAGAAGATGTTGCAGAAGTTATTGCAACGATGACAGGTGTCCCTGTTACAAAACTTACAGAAGGTGAAACAGAAAGATTACTTAAACTTGAAGAAACCTTGCACTCTCGTGTAATTGGTCAAAATGATGCAGTTACAGCTATTTCTAAAGCAATAAGACGTGCAAGAGTAGGTTTAAAAAGTCCTAACAGACCAATTGGCAGCTTTATTTTCTCAGGACCTACCGGTGTTGGTAAAACTGAACTTGCCAAAGCTCTTGCCGAAGCAGTATTTGGCTCTGAAGATAATATGATTAGAGTTGATATGTCCGAGTTTATGGAAAAACATTCAACGGCTAAACTTATCGGTTCACCTCCCGGGTACGTTGGTTATGATGATGGCGGACACTTATCTGAAATCGTCAGAAAGAAACCTTACTCGGTTATTCTTTTTGATGAAATCGAAAAAGCTCACCCCGATGTATTTAATATTATGCTGCAAATCCTTGACGACGGACGCTTAACTGATGCTAAGGGAAGACATATTAATTTCAAAAATACAATCATAATTATGACTTCCAACGTTGGTGCAAGTATGATTGCCACTCAAGGAAGATTAGGCTTTACAACCGGCGATGATGCTAAAAAAGATAAATACGAAAAACTTAAAGAAACAGTTAATGAAGAACTTAAAAAGGCATTTAGACCTGAGTTCCTTAACCGTATTGACGATATAATCGTATTTGCTCATTTAAGTAAGGAAGAAATCAGACAAATTGTTGATTTAATGATGAAGGATTTATTCAAACGATTGGGTGAAAGACAGTTGTCTGTTGAAGTGACTGACGAAGTTAAAGACTTCCTTGCAAAAGACGGATACTCTGAAGCTTACGGTGCAAGACCTTTAAGAAGACTTATTCAAAGAAAAATTGAAGATCCGCTTGCTGAAGAAATTTTAACAAATGCTTATCAACCCGGTGATACTATTGTTATGAAACTCGTTGATGAAAAAATCGTATTTGAGAAAAAACAAAAAGATGAATCTCAGCAAGAAGAAGCTCAAACAGCTCAATAAAAAATTTAAAACCTCTCTTATAAAAGAGAGGTTTTTTATATCCGCTATTGGTTTGTGCTAAGATGGTATTATGAAAAAAGCTATTGTAGCAATGAGTGGTGGTTTAGACAGCTCTGTTACCGCCTTATTATTAAAACAGCAAGGTTATCAAGTAATTGGTGTAACCGGATTAATGTTAGATACTCCACAGGCTCATTTAGTATGTGATAATGCAAAAAAGACTGCTGATAAACTTGGTATAAAACACCATGTTATTGATGTTTCAGATTTATTTAATGAGAAGGTTGTTTCTTATTTTGAGAATGAATATAAATCAGGTAGAACACCTAATCCTTGTATTCAGTGTAATAAATTTATTAAATGGGGTGAATTGTTTAATCTCTCCATGGAAAAGTTTAATGCCGATATATTTGCAACAGGACATTACGCTGAAATTCGCTTTACAGATGGGTATTACAAACTCTATCCTGCAAAAGATGAGAAAAAAGACCAGTTATATTTTTTGTATAAGCTATCTCAGGATGTTTTATCTAAAACAGTTTTTCCGTTATATAAGTATCAAAAATCACAAATTAGAGAAATTGCAGAAAAGTATAATCTTCCTGCTAAATCAGCTAAAGAAAGTCAAGATATTTGTTTTATACAAAAACCTTGTACTACAAAAAAATATTTGTTAGACAAGTTTGGAGAAACAGAAGGTCTGTTTATTGAAAAATCGTCAGGAAAAATCTTGGGTAAGCATTCAGGATTTTATCAATATACAATCGGACAAAGAAAAGGTATTGGGATTGCCTATCCTTACCCGCTTTATGTTCTTGATATCGATGCAGCTAATAATATTGTGTATCTTGGCAAAGAAGAAGAAAATTATTCTGATTATCTTTTCCTTAAAGATATATCATTCTCATATCCTATAAAATCTGATTTTGAAGCAATGGTTAAAATCAGATATAATATGCAAGCATGCAGGGCACATATCAATTCAGAAGATAAAAAAGTTACGTTTAAAACACCTGCAAACTCAGTTACATCAGGTCAATCGTGTGTTTTTTATTCACCTGTAGACGGACATTTGATTGGTGGCGGAGAAATCGTCTAAAAATTGTATATATAATAAAAAGAGGTCGAATTCTCAACCTCAAATATAAGTACATATCCCAATCAACAATCAAAATTTTATTAACTACTAGATTAAGTTTACAGCAATAGATGGGATTTGGTTTGCTGTCGCTAGTAGTGTAGAAGCAGCACTTTGTAGAATTTGTGCAGAAATATAACTTGTAGACTCCTCAGCTATATCCGCATCTCTCATCGTACTTCTTGAGCTGGTTAACTGTGTAACGTTTGTATCAACAGCGGTTATGGCTGATTCCAATCTGTTTTGAGCAGCACCAAGATTAGTAACTCTGGTTGCTATATCTGTAATTGCCGCATCAATAATTGACAAAAACTCTGATGGGCTGGTTGTTTCTTTTGTCGGGTTATCAGGGTCAGCTACATCAACACCAGATAATACTTTTGCAATTTCTTCTACATCACCTCCGGCTCCAGCCAATAATGTTTCAGCACTTGCTTCTTCAAACAAAGTTGCATCTAATATAATCTTACTTGAATCAGCTCCATATAAACCAACTTGAATATTTATTGGATCAGTAATATCCCCATTCATTAAGTACATTCCATTATATTCAGCTGTTTGCGCTACACGAGTAATTTCATTTAACCTTGCCGTAATTTCAGCGTTGATTGCAGCTAATGAATCTTCACTATATGTTCCGTTAGCGGCTTGTTCCGTCAAGTCTCTGATACGTTGCAAGTGGGTTGTTAATAACGCATAGTTTTCTTCAGTTGTTGTTAACATGTCGATACCAATTTGTGCGTTATCTGCTGCAACCTCAAACGAGCCAATCTTGGTAGTCATTGTATCTATAATGTTATAGCCTGCAGCGTCGTCTTTTGCTCGGTTAACTTTGAAACCCGTTGTCATTCGCTCAATGGCTTGAGTCATTGAATCTGTTGCACTATTAAGGTTGCTTCGTACCATCATGGCTGATGTGTTCGTGACAATACTTAATGACATATTTTTCTCCTATTTTTCCCTAATCATTCACATACTAACTATGACACCGGATATAATACCCTAATCCCTAACCTAACTTAATACGTGTCAGACTATCTCTTTTTTATATCCCTATTATCAACTACAAGTTGACATGTTCATACTATAACATCTATCTATAAATGTCAAGTACATCTTATATAAAATTTACATACCTTTATATACTTAATATTTTCTTTTGATGTTTTATTGTGTTCTTATTTATATATAGTTTTTCTTTCTGTTTTTGTTATATAGTGTTGTTAGGGAATTTTTTATTGAGGTAGATATGGATAAACAAAAATTATTAGATTTATATAATTTAGATATAAATGATTTAGTAGAATTATCAGAAAAAGTTACAAAGGAAAATTTTTCTAATGATGTTGAGGCATGCTCTATAATTAGTGCAAGAACAGGAAAGTGTGGAGAAAATTGTAAATATTGTTCACAAAGTTCACATAATCATGCTCACATTGAATGTCATCCGCTTGTTGATTTAGAAACTGTTAAGAAAGCGGCAATAAGTGCAAGAGAAAATGGGGCTGTAAGATTTTCACTTGTAACATCCGGCAGAAGACCGTCTGACGAAGATTTTGTTCATATTCTTGAGATGGTAAAGGTTGTTAATTCAATAGAAGGGCTTACTTGTTGTGCTTCACTTGGAATTTTAACTGAGGAGCAGATGAAGCAGCTGAGTGAGGCAGGTTGCGTAAGATACCATCATAATATTAATACTTGCAGAAATTATCATCCGCAAATATGTACAACACATACTTATGATGATAGGATTAAAACAATTGAGCTTGCAAAAAAATATAATATGGAGGTATGCTGCGGAGTTATTATCGGGATGGGAGAAACTCGAGAAAACCGTGTTGAAATGGCTTTAGAGCTTGCACAAATTAATCCGGAATCGGTTCCTGTTAACATTCTTACACCTATTGAAGGAACTCCTTTTGAGGGGTATGAAAACAAAATTGATGAAGATGAAGTTGTAAGAACAATGTGTATATTTAGAATTGCAATGCCTAAAGCTCAAATAAGGTTTGCAGGTGGTCGTTCTACAAGATTAAGCCACGAGAATCAGGAACTATGTCTAAAAGCCGGTGTTAACGGTGTTATCGTAGGAAATTATCTTACAACGGCTGGGGTTGATGTAAATGAAGACAGAAAAACTTTTGAAAAACTTGGTAAGGCTTTAGTTTAAATTGTCATTATTCCATCACTATATGAACCGCATTTGAGATTGCAACTCCGCCTTTGTACGCCGGAGAGTTTAGAATTGTACCGTTGCCGTACATTACAGTTGAGCTGCCTCCGTCTAAGTTCATTGCGTTTACACAGCCGATTTGTTTCATATAACGGGCAAGCTCTCCAAGAGTTAAACCTACAGAGGCACTTTCTCTGCCGTCTGCTGTTATTATAATTATGTTATTATCGCTTGTATATCCGATTGCAGTTCTTGGGTTTCTGCCTGTTATCCCTGTTAATTTTTGTTCTGTTGCATCTATATATATTTCACCGTTTTTTATTAAATATGGACCGCCGCTTATTATATGTTTTACATTCTTCCATTCCGGAGTTGTTTTAATTTCCAGTTTTATCCTCTTATCATTCAGTAGAGATTGTATTTTTGATTTTGGACCTGATATTACATAACCGTTTTGCGGGATTTCTAATCTTGTTGTTGAATTGGATATTATTTTCCCATCTTGTATTGCAATTAACATACCTTTTTGAGGTGCAGCAGGCGAATATTTCCCCCATAAATTATCATAGATTAATACGTTAGTTGATAATGTTCTTGGCTGATTAATGTTATTAACCTTCAACTCCCGATTATTTGTTTTTAAAGTTATATTTACTTCGGCTCTTGCCATTTCAAACTTATCATCAAAAATCCCCATTGCTACTCGATTATACATTTCTCCCGTATATATACGTCCATCTATCATTAATAATCCTAGCGGGGCTCCCGTATCTTGTTTAAAATATCCTCCATTTACTGATACTATTGCTTTATCTCTTATATTCAAATTCTTTATACTTGATTTATAGTTTAATGTGCTTCCTGCTATTGCCGGCTCCAGTTTCAAATCAGGATTGAGACTAAAATCTGTTTCTATAATATTAAGTTTTACCGGCCTTGAATTAAAATATCTTACTACTTTTATTCGCTTCACTCCTTTTGCAAGATCGGTTATCGTTCCTCCAGGATATTTTTGTTTTATATAATTATCAAATAATTCTTCTCTGTCCTCCTGTGTAAAAATATCTTCTATTGTTGTTTTAGTACTCTCTATTGACGGGACAGTAGGTGGAGAAACCGAATAAGCTATGTTATCCGCTGCTTTTACTCCAAGCATTGCAGATAAAAATAATACACTCATTGATGCTGTTAAAATCCAGCCATTTAACGCTTTTTCCTCATTTAGACGCAGACATATCGTATCCATTTTGAGCTCCTGATTAAACTACTAACGGATACCTTTTTATTAGAGAGTGGTTTGGGGCTATACACTCTGAGCAATTGATGCAGAATCCCTTGCTACTTATATTATAACATATTTGAGATTAACTCTCAACCCCCATAGGGGATTTATTTTATTAAATTATATTCTTCAAAATTTAAATTATCATTTACTTTTAGAGAATCTACAACTTCTTTTCCATAGCTTTGAAAAACAGAGTTATATCTTTTTAAAGTTGTTTCAAGTATTGTTTCGATTTCCTCTGCACTTAGTTCAAGCTCGTGATTTTTAAGACCTTCAATTGTTGATTGTATTGATAATCCTTTCTTTTTGGCTACAATTTCTGCAAATTTCATTTTAAGGCACATTATACCTACTTGTACTCCCAAATTATCATCTTTACCGCAAGCTTCTCTTAACTCAGATGGGGTATTGTATGTACGAATATTTTTTCCGTTTTTATCTTTTTCTATCTCTCCTTCAGATGTTTGTTTATAAAGAATTTTGTTCATTGTTTCTTCATCTATTAAATTGTATAGTTTTAAACGTCCTCCGTTTGTATCTGAAAACATATCTTGTATTGTTATTGTTGTTACTTGCATTGCTCCTGAACCGGTCGCTGAACTTATATTTTTTATGAATTTACTTTCTTTGCATATTATCGCCGCCAAAAGTTCTGCTCTTATATCTGTTGTTTCTCCGTTTTCTTTTATTATTTTAGTCCAATATTCCAACTCTTCATTACTAAGACTTAATTTAGCATTATTGGTTTGTTTTTTTATAATATTTTCAATTTCTGCTCTTCGTTTGCGTTCTTTCACTTCAGGAAAAATATTTTCTAAAGTTCTTTCGGACCATTCTCTTAATTTTTTATTGTTTTCTTCCATATATTGTTCCCAAGAAATAATTTCTTCTTTTATTTCTTCTTGTGGAACTAGTGGAATAACTATTTCTTTTGGATTTTTTACTTTTTGTTTTGGTCTATCTTGTTGGGTAAAAATATTTGTTTCTCTTAATCCTTCAATTTGTGTCATATTTTTATACTCATGTTTATACTATATATATATAAAGTATTTATCCTTTTAAAAATTGCTAGTTAATGTTGTTTTTATTATGGAAATTAAAAAAGATTAGTAAGTATGCGGATTTTTCTAATTCTAATATCAAAAGTTTAGGATATCTAAAGTCAATTAGTAAATCTATGTTTTTAAAGAATTCAAAACTTAAACCTTCTGATTTTAAGAATGTAAAAGTCGGAGGCAAGATAATTAATTAAGTAACAGCTATTGTATACTTAATATACTCCGTGAAATAATATATTCTGACAAATCTTGTTTTGATATAATAATTTAATAATAAAGGATTGAATTATGAATATTTTGGCAGTATTTATCGGTGGTGGTTTTGGTGCCATATTAAGGTATATTACAGGTATTCTTTTTTATCATTTGCGATTTGGGCTTGTTCCTGCAACGTTTTTTGTTAATATCCTTGCAAGTTTTATTCTGGGATTTTGCTTCTCCTTCTTTACTACTCGTGCCAATTTGTCACCGGTTATCAGATTAGCGCTTACTGCCGGCTTTTGCGGTGGTTTATCAACCTTTTCAACTTTTGCTTTTGAAAATCTGCAAATGCTTGAGACCGGACATTTTATACATTTCTTTGTTTATTCAATAGCTAGTGTTATTTTTTGCATTTTAGCTGCGGCAATTGGCGTTTATTTGGGGAAAATGCTCTAAAGCAGTTCTTCTCTTGATCTAAACAGATTTTGAAGCATATAAAATGAACCGCAAACAATTGTTAATTTATCATCATAAATAAGTTTTCCGTCAAATTTTTTGCTGTTATACGGGCATGCTGATTTTAAATCCTCATATTTTGCCGCATTTGGATAATTAAACTCATAAAAATATATTTCATCATCTTCTTTGAATAATATATTTATCATTTTGACGTAATCTTTATTTTTTAAACAACCAAAAACAAATCGTCGTTTTTGATTAGGATACATCATATCTAAATTAAGCCTCAATGCTTCAATTCCGTTTGGATTATGAGAAGAATCAACTATCAGATTGTGTTTTGCAAAATATTCAAACCTAAACGGATGAACAATTTCTTTTAGACCTTTAATTATTTGTTGTTCGGTAATATCTTTAAAAAAGGTTTTTATAACTGTAATTGCAAGTGCAAGATTTTCTTCCTGATGGAAACCTTTTAGGCTTGAAGCCTCTTTATATTCACTATTAATATAAGGTGAAATAAGGATAAACAGTGAATTCAATGCATCTGCTCTATCTTTTAGAACTTCTAATCCGTTTGCCGTTACAACAGGGCATTCAGGTTTTATTATACCTGCCTTTTCAGAAGCTATTTCATCTTTCGTTTTTCCTAAGCGTTCTGTATGGTCATAGTCTATATGAGTTATTACTGAACATATATTTTTCTCTATTACGTTTGTTGCGTCAAAACGTCCGCCAAGCCCTGTTTCAAGTACAACTATTTCAACCTTCCGTTCTCTAAAAAACAAAAACATCATTACTGTCAGAATTTCAAACTCCGTAAGGTGAATATTGTTTTTGTCTGCAAGCTCGCAAATATCAAATACATAATCAGCAAATCTTTCTTCAGCAATATCCTCTCCGTTAAGTTTTATTCTCTCTGTGTATTTAAAAATATGCGGACTGGTGTATAAGCCTACTTTTGAATATTTCTGTCTCAGTATTGAGTCCAGAATAGCGCAAACGCTTCCCTTGCCGTTTGTTCCCGCAACATGGATATATTTTAAGTTATTCTGTGGGTTTCCGTATAATTCAAGAACTCGTTTTATTCTGTCTAAACCAAGTTCAATATAAAATCTCCCTTTCGAGGTTAGAAGTTCAATCGCTTTTTGATAGTTACTCATAATTATTTCTTTTCAATAGATAACGACCAGTTGTTACCGTCTGAGGATTGTTCTGTTTCGCTTTCTGAAGGAAGTTTAGGTATATATTCTTCTCTTTCTTCCTCCGGCTGATCAATCGGTAGTCTGAAACCAAATGTAGAACCTTCACCAAGCTTTGACGTTACAAAAACTTGACCGTGATGGTGTTTTTCTATTGCTATTTTAACCAAGTGTAAGCCAAGTCCTGTACCTTTTACTGAATGAGTTGCATTTTCAACTCTATAAAATCTTTCAAAGATTTTATCCAAACATTCTTCAGGAATTCCGGGACCTTGGTCTTCTACGCTAACTTCAACACAGTTTTCTACACGTGAACGCTCTGCTCTTATCTTAATTCTCTTACCATCAGGAGAATACTTGATTGCATTTGAAATTATATTCATTAATGCTCTTGAAATACTGTCTATATTAAGCATTACTTCTGGTAAATCAGGTTCTTTTATTATTGAGAAGGTTAAATTATGTTCTTTTGCAAGTACTTCTACTTGATTTACGCAATCTTCTATTATTTCTACAATATTTTGTTTACTCATTTCTAAGTGTACATTTTGTGATTCATAACGTGAAAAATCAAGAATATCATTTACCATACGGTTTAAACGAATAATTTCTTGATTCATTACTCCGATAAATTCGCGTTGCGTGTTGAAATCAAAATTATCACCATAATTGTATAATGTATCGATATAACTTCTTAAAACTGTTACAGGAGTTCTTAACTCGTGAGAAACATTGGAAATAAAGTGTGATCTTAATTGATCCATTTCAATTTCTTTGGTTACATCAATAAGTACTATTATATAACCTGTGTAAGCCCCGCTTCTTGTAAACATCGGAGAAATAAGCGACTTGATTATCCGTTTGGAGATTTCAATATTAAATTCAAGCGGCTTTGTTTCCATTTCTTCAAGCGGTGTATCTTTGAATTGCTCTATCTTATCTTTAAAGCACAATTCTCCGTTTGTATCGCAGAACTGTTGGATTTGTGTATTTAAAATATCTGCATCCGCAACCTCAAGAAGTTTCTTTGCATGGTTATTGATTAAGATTACTTTATCTTTACTGTCACATACAACTACACCATTTACAATACTCATCAGTACGGCTTCAAGTTTATTGCGTTCGAAAGTTAAGCTCTCTATTGTTTGTTCATTATATCGGCTCAACTTTGCAGACATATCATTGAAGGCATCGAATAATTCTGCGACCTCTTTATCTGCATTTTCGTTTTCTATCTTGTATCCAAAATCACCTGATGAGATTTTCTTAACGCCATTATAGAGTTTTCTTAATTCTCTGCTTATTATTGACGTATTCATATAAACAATGCCTAATATAACAACCCATGCCAGTATGAATACAAATATCATAGAAGCTTTTGCTGTTCTAACAATCTTATTAAGCGTTTTACCTGATAAACCAACCATAACCGATCCGGTTGTATCGACTTGACCCAAATTTGTTATTTTTAATGGTGCTGATGCTTTGATTGCATCTGTTTCATATTTGCTTGGAAAATCATCTTTAGATGAATAAATTAGCCTTGTGTTTTTATCCCTAAATTCGACATACGAAATATCTGTATTATTTTTCAGAATTGATTTTGAATGATTTCTTAAAGTTTCATACTTCTCTAAATCCGGAATATCTTTTGTTATTTCTTCACTCTCAATAGCAAGTGTTTTAGAAATTATCGATGCAAAATTTCTGTATCCGGAATTTAGAGCGTGTTCTATCTCAAAAATAGCAAAATAGGCTAAAAGAGCTATAAACAGCGTACTTAAAGCCATCCCCGCAACAATCAATTTGGATTGCGTTGTCAATTTTTTTCCGGAAACTTTCTCATCCATACCGGAATTATATCATGTATGAATATTTGTAGCAAATACTATTTTTTACTTATTTTGATGTAAAAATTTATGAATTGTTTTATTTTGACAAAAATTTTTGATAAGATTTCTGTATCTGCTAAACAGGGGGTTAAGAATCTTATGCGAAAAAAAACTAAGAAAAAAGTTCAAGAAAAACTCCAGAAATCAAAAAATAGTGAAGGTTTCAATATTTGGATTTTGTGTATTATTGGTCTAGGTATAATTTTAAGACTTGTTTTTCCGATTATGAACACAGGGCTTTGGCATGATGAATGTGCTGTTGCAATTAATATTCTGGATAGAGATTTTTGGGGATTATTTAACCCGTTAAGATTTCTACAAGTAGCTCCGCCTTTGTTCTTATCTGCTGTTAAGCTTCCTACTTTATTCATCAATCCTTTGGAAAACACTGCTGTTACCGATTTTGTTCTGAGATTAATTCCTCTGTTTTCGGGAATTGTTTCTGTTTTTGCTTTTTATTACTTACTTAAAAATCTTTTTACTAATAAGTATATCCAATTTATCGGGGTCTGTTTGTTTGCCTTAAATCCGATTTTAATCCAATATTCGTACGAGTTAAAGCCTTATTCAACAGACGTTCTTGTAACTATTTTGTTGATTATCTATTTTATTAAATACAATCCTGATTCTTATATAAAACAATTCTATCAAATACTTATTATTTCTCTTTCGATGTTAGTTTCGTTTCCGGCAGGGTTTGTTATATTTGCAGGGATTTTAAGAATTCTTTTTAGAGATTATAAAAAATTCTTTTGTGCTCTAACTGCTTTTGCATTAGTTACTATATTTTATTTTATATACCATATTTGGGGTGTGATGGAAGCTAACGGGGCAGGCATGGATAAATACTGGTTTGCTTATTTTATTAATTTTAATAATTTTGTTCAGCTTGTTACTATATTTATTAAAAATACGTTTAATATATTTGTTCTGCCGCTTGCTACTCTTGGAGTGATTGTTGCAGGATTTTTAGTTTCCTGCTTTAGAGATTATAAAATTGCTATCATATCATTTTTTGTAATTACTTCTGTATTAATGACATCTTATCTTCATTTGTATCCGTTCGCAGATAGAATGTTACTGTTTTTAGTGCCTATTCTTATAATTCTTTGCTGCGAACTCTTTGATATTATTCCTCTTGAAATATCTAAAGTTTTACCAATTATATTTGTTCTTCTTGCTTGCTACAATTTTTATATAATGAGTAGTATTTTAATTAACAAGCTTAATATAAAAAACAATATTGGTATGGGGGAATTGGCACAACATGTTTCAACTAACGGATATTCGGTTGTAATTCCTAAAAATTCTAATGTTGAGTGGATTTATTATTCAAGATTTTATAATTTTGATTCTAAGAAAGTGTATTTTCAAGAGTGGAAGACAAAGGATAAAGAATTTTTTGCATCGATTCCTAAAAATAAATACTACTATTTTGCTCCATTTGAAATAAAGATTCCGCAAAATATATTACAAAAAGCAATACCGATAGGGCATTATCGAATATTAAGAGTTGATTAAAGTAAGAAATTATTCAAAAAACGGTTTCAAATATTGTCCTGTATAAGATTTTTTGCATTTAGAAAGCTCTTTAGGTGTTCCGCAAGCAACAATTTCACCGCCGCCTTCTCCGCCTTCGGGGCCTAAATCTATTATGTAATCAGCTACTTTAATCAAATCCAAATTGTGTTCAATAATTAAAATAGTATTCCCGTTATCTGCAAGTCTTTGTAAGATTTTAATAAGTTTATCCAAGTCATACCAATGCAGACCTACAGAAGGCTCATCAAGCAGATAAAGAGTTTTACCTGTTGCTCTTTTGTTTAGTTCTGCTGCAAGCTTAATTCTTTGTGCTTCTCCACCTGAAAGTGTAGTTGCACTTTGCCCGAGTTTTATATAATCAAGCCCTACATCGTTTAAGGTTTCCAACTTGTTTCTGATCTGCGGGATATTTTCAAAGAATTCTAACGCTTCTTTGACGCTCATTTCTAAAATGTCTGAAATTGTTTTACCTTTATATTTAACTTCCAAAGTTTCTCGATTATATCTTTTACCCTTACACACATCGCACTTAACATATACATCAGAAAGGAAGTTCATTTCTATTTTAAGCACACCGTCGCCGCTGCAAGCTTCACAGCGTCCGCCTTTAACATTAAAACTGAATCTCCCCGGCTTGTAACCTCTCATTTTGGCTTCATTGGTTTTTGCAAAAAGTTCTCTTATCGGTGTAAATACATCAGTATAAGTTGCGGGATTTGAACGAGGAGTTCTGCCTATCGGTGATTGGTCAATAGCTATTACTTTGTCAAGGTTTTCAAAACCAAGAATCTCATCTACTCCTTGAGGCTTTGGTTTATTTTTTCTTAGTTTATGAGCCGCATATTCATAAATCAAACTCTGCATAAGCGTTGACTTGCCTGAGCCTGAAACACCTGTTAATACGACCATTTTACCTAATGGAATATCAATATCAATATTTTTTAAATTATTAAGATGAGCATTTCTTACTTGAAGATAATAACCGTTTCCTTCTCTGATCTTTTCCGGAATAGGTATCTTATATTCACCTGAAAGATATTTACCGGTAATAGAATTATCATTTGCAATAATATCTTCAATTGAGCCTGCAGCAATAACATTTCCGCCATTTATTCCTGCCTTTGGTCCAATATCAATTATATAATCCGCATTCCTGATAGTATCTTCATCGTGTTCAACAACAATTAATGAATTGCCCAAATTCCGCAATTTAATAAGCGTTTTAATTAGCCTATCATTATCTCTCTGGTGAAGTCCGATTGAAGGCTCATCTAATACATACAACACACCGGATAGTCCGCTGCCTATCTGTGTCGCAAGTCTTATTCTCTGCGCCTCGCCACCTGATAAAGTCCCTGCCATTCTTGCTAAATTCAGGTAACTTAAGCCAACATCTTTTAAAAATTTTAATCTGTTTCTGATTTCATCTAAGATTTGTTTAGCAATCTTCATTTGAAAATCACTAAGTTCCAGATAAAGTGATGAAATAAACTCAAATGCTTCATCAATAGATAATAAGCAAAATTCGTGGATATTTTTCCCCATAATTCTAACAGCAAGCGGAAACGGCTTTAGCCTTGCACCACCACACGACTGGCACGGTACCATTATCATATATTTTTCAATTTCGCTTCTCCAATAATCTCCGTCGGTTTCGTGATAACGCTTCATTAAATAGGGGATAACCCCAGGGAATTTTGCCATTCTTGTTTTGTAGCGCCTTGTACCAAACTCTTTTACACGAATTTGCATATAGTCATTTGAGCCATAAAGAATTATATTTTGCTGCTCATCAGTCAAATTTTTGAACGGAGCTTTTGTATCAATTCCATAATGCTCGGCAACACAGTCTATCAAATCTTTATAATAATCGTTTGATGTCTTACTCCAAGGATAAATTGCACCATCCTCAAGCGACTTATCCTTATCAGGAACTACTAAGTCAGGATCAATTCGATAATCAACGCCAATACCTGAGCATTTGTCGCAAGCTCCGTAGGGATTATTAAATGAGAAAATCCTCGGTGCTAATTCTTCAAAGCTTATATTACATTTTTTACATGCCAGCTTTTCACTGTATAATTTTTCTTCGCCGCCAACAATGTCTATAGCTGTTAATCCATCAGCTTTTTCAAGAGCTATTTGTACAGAATCGGTTATTCTGGAACGTGCACTTTCCTTTACAACAACACGATCTATAACAACTGAAACTGTATGTTTTTTGGTTTTAGCAAGAGTTATTTCATCTTCTTCAAGATTATAAATTTCATCATCAACTTTTACTCTTACAAATCCCTCTTGTCTGAGTTCTTCAAATAAAGATTGAAACTCGCCCTTTTTTCCACTGACAATAGGTGCTAAAATCTGAATTTTAGTTCCTTCTTCAAGTGTAAGAATATTATTAACAATCTCATCAATGGTTTGCGGCTTAATTTCCTCTCCGCAGATTGGACAATAAGGAGTTCCAACTCTTGCGTATAAAAGCCTTAAATAATCATAAATTTCTGTTACTGTCCCAACAGTTGAACGAGGGTTATTACTGGTAGATTTCTGGTCAATAGATATAGCAGGAGTAAGTCCGTCTATGTAATCAACATCAGGCTTATCCATTTGCCCTAAGAATTGACGAGCGTATGTTGAAAGGCTCTCTACATAACGTCTTTGTCCTTCTGCAAATATTGTATCAAAAGCAAGCGAACTTTTGCCAGAACCTGAAACTCCTGTCATTACTACAAGTTCGTTTTTGGGAATATCTAATGAAACATTTTTTAAATTGTGCTCTCTTGCACCTTTTATAGTTATCTTATCAATCATAATGTTATGGTACTCCATACGGAATTATATATCAAATAAAGCGGCGTTAATAGCTAAATTTTCCCATAACAACACGTTTTTTTGCACCGGTGCACTCAGGAAGATTGTTAGATATTCCATAATATGCACAGTAACCAAGTAAAGCAAAAGCCATCGCTTCCTTATAATTATTAGAAATTCCAAAATCCTCGTGGGTATTTAATTCAATACTATTGGGCAAATATTGTCTTAAGAATTTCAAAATAGCTTTGTTATAGGCTCCTCCGCCGCCAATAATTATTCTTTCCGGAGTAACATATGGGAAAATAAACCGCTCATAACTCTGTACTATTGATTTTGCAGTAAGTGCCGTAAGGGTAGCAATAATATCCGCATCATCATTTGGGGCAAGCTTAAGCATATTTTCTATATATCTTTCATTAAAGTACTCCCTGCCTGTTGTTTTGGGTGGCGAAAGATAATAATATTCATCCTGTAATAAGCAATCAAGCCAGCTTTCAGAAACTTTTCCTGAAAGTGCAACTTCTCCGTCTTTATCATAAGGCTGTTTAAATAATTTTTTCATACAGTAATCAATCATTAAATTTCCGCAACCGTTATCAAATCCGAATGTCGGAGTATTATCCGAAACAACTGTTACATTAGAAATTCCGCCAATATTTTGAACCAATGAATTCTTGAACCATTTTTCATCAGCAAAACAAACTAATGGAGCACCTTGACCGCCTGCTGCTATATCTCTTACTCTAAAATCTGAAATAGTAAGACAGTTTGTTCTCTCTGCTATTACTGCCCCTTCTCCTATTTGTAAAGTGCTTTTTCTTGACAGGCTATCTATTCTTTCATCATAGGGGTAATGGTATACTGTCTGACCATGACTTGCTATTATATCAACTTTTCCGAATTCCTCTATCAATATATTAGCTGCTTGAGCAAAACATTCACCGACTAAAAAATTAAGTTGGCATAACTCTTTTATATTTATCTCTTCTCTAAAAGCTCTTAATAACATTTCCCTGATATGTACAGGGTAAGAGTGATTTATACCTTTGATTAATTTACAACTCATATCCGGATTAACTTCGCACAAAGCAGCATCTATACTGTCACAAGATGTTCCTGACATTAATCCTATTACTCTTAATGTTGTTTTCTCTTTCATATCCTATCCTTTTGTTGATTTTATTATAAAACAATATCTTTTAATTAGAATAGGCTTTAACTTTTTTCTCACTCTTTTTAATTGATTTGTGTTTTTTGTTGTTGACAGGATTTATAATCTCCTCAAAATCTGTCTGAAAACTTCCTACCGTAATCTCCAAAATTATGACTTCGCCATCACTCCTTTCTTCCAATAAACACATGTTACTTCTCTAAGTTTTTAATTACAAGTAACAAAATTATGTAAAAATTTTTACAATTGACCATGCCCCCTATTGCTTCTGTAATCTATACTAGTTTACAAAATTTACAATTAAATTTTTCCATTATTTTTCAAAAAATAATGGATTTATCTATTGCTTTTTTTTAGCTTTGCTTCATGTTCACTATTTGTGGGAAGCATGTCTATAATTGGTTTTTAGAAGATAATTTTGAATTTATAAAATATAAAAAAGATTATATAAAAATAAAATTTTATATAATCTTTTTTTGAAATCTTTTTATAAACAAATTAATAATCTACTCTACCGTGTGCCTTTAAATATTCTCTTATATTATTAAGCGAGGCCTGAACAATTCTTGTAATTCTTGAGGGTGATAAACCAATAGTTGTTGCAATATCTTTAGCCTGCATATTTCTGTAAAATCTGTATTCAACAACCGTTCTTTCTTTGGGCGGAAGTTTTGCTATAGCTTCCTTAATTAATCTAGACATTTCAACAATTTCAGCTTTCTCATCGGGCATAGCAGATGTATCTTTAATGAAGTCAAACGGTGAATCGTTATCAGAAGCCGCTGCTGCTAAACCGTCAATTGATAAAATAGTTTCATAAACAGCTTCTCTCACTTTGCCTGGAGAAATATTAAATTCTGTTGATTCATCAGCACTATCAATAATTTCATCATCGTCTTTTTTCTGAGGCTTGCTTTTTATTGAATACCATTTATAACGATGCCTTAATTCGTTACGAATAGCCCATTTAATAGCGGTTCCCATATACGCATCATTGTAGTGAGCCAGTTGTTCGGGAGTTTTATTTTTAATCATTGCCTGAACAGCAATAATGCCAATACTGACGAGTTCTTCATACTCGATCATATGTTTTGGCATCCTCTTATGCTCTATTCTCGCTACTCTCTGAACAACACCTATGTATTGCTTTAATATAGAATTGTTTTCCATAGTTTATTAAAAGTTAACTTTTCTCTATATTACTCTGTTTTTGATTATTTTTCAAGCCATACACAAAAAGTAAAATTTCAGCAACAGCTTTATACAATTCAGGCGGAATTTCTTGGTTGATTTCAACCATTCTGAACAGTGCTCTTGCAACCGGCGGATTATCAATAATAGGAACTTGATGCTTTTCAGCGATTTCAATAATTTGTCTTGCAATAAGCTCAGTACCTTTAGCAATAAGAGTAGGAGATTGCATAGTTTCTGCATCGTATTTTAGTGCACAGGCAACGTGAATGGGGTTTCTTACAACAAAGTCGGCATCAGGAACACTATCCATAGCACCTTTTTGCAGCATAGCCATACGGCGTTGTCTTAATGCGGCTTTTACATTTGGATCGCCTTCTGAGTTCTTATATTCATCTTTTATTTCTTTAAAGGACATCTTTTGGTCTTTTAAAAACTTCCATCTGGTAACTCCATAATCTGCTGCTGCAAGTACCAAAAACGCAATCCCTGCTTTGAACACAAACTCTACTATCAATGATCCGAATTCTATCATTATTGCAAATTGGTTATCTATTGCTGCTAGCATTAAAATATTTTCTAAATGTGATTTATAGACCATCCAGCCCACTATACCCAATACAACAACTTTTAGGATATTTTTAAATAATTCAAAAATTGTTTTAGGATTAAAAAGATTTTTAAAATATTTTGTCGGGTTTAATTTATCAAGCTTAGGTACTAGTGGCGCAACTGTAACCAAAGGACCAACTTGCATAAAATCAGAAAGTATTGCAACAAACGCAGCAATAAACAATAATGGTAAAATAATAAGTGCAAAAGGTACAAGCGTTGTTGTCATTAAATATGAAATCCCGATATCTTGAATATGAGCATTGGGGATTTGTTCATATAGTTTTGTAAACATACCACTGATTTGGTTCCATAAAAACGGAGCAATACCTTTTATTATTGCAAACATAATAAGTAATGAAAGAGCGATGCCAACCTCTCTTGATTTGACAACCTGACCTTCTTTTCGAGCTTTTTCCAGTTTCTGAGGGGTGGCCTCAAACTGTTTATCTTCATCACCCATTTATTATTTTGCCTCTGGTTATTATACTAAATATTTCTTTATTGTGGATTTATCAAAAACTTCTATGCTGTTTTGTGAATGGATGAAGATTAGACAGCTAATTATTGATTTAAATGATTCAAAATCAATGTAATTTAGTTTTTGTCTTAAATCAGTCATATTATTGGCTAGAAATTCTGTGATAATTGTTTTGTCATTATAAAAAAGTTCCGATAAAAATTCGATACCTTCTTTAGTTTTTACTCCTTCCAGATATAAAATATCCGGATTTTGAAATTCTATAAACCTAAGAGCTTTATCCATATTAAAACCTACATTTTCATTCAATTCGCATTGATGAACGTTAGGTAAGTTATATTTTGCAATAGATTCAATACTCATAACATTTTTCTTGCCGTTAGCAATATCAAGAAGAATTGAATAGATAACGTGAGTTTTTCCGCTGAGCGGAGAGCCGCAAACAAGAATGATTCCCGGAGATTCAGCTGCTATCCTGATTTTTTGACGCTGCTTTTCATCAGGAATAAGTTCTTCTAAAGATTTGGGTCGTTTATATATCTTCAATAAAATTCTTTCTCCCATAATCGTAGGGAAAGCCGAAATACTTGCAGTAAGCATTAGTTCATCAACCTTGAAACACAATTTCCCAAGTTGCGGAATTTCACAAACCGTTGGATCAAGATTTGATAATGTTTTTAATTTAACTACAAAAGCTGCCGATAAAAATGACGGTAAAAGTCCTTTTTCTATTGTTTCACCATTGGTTTTAAAATATACTCCCAGACCATTATCAGATTGTTCAAAATATATTTCGTGGACTCCTTCTATGATTGCCTGCTTCAAAATCGCTCTTATAATTCTTTGAATATGATCATCACCTGCATTTTTATGAAGTTCTTCTCTCCAATCAAAGCCTTCTGCTGAGTCCTCTAAATAAATTTCTTTTACAGTTTCTGCTTCATTATAATATTCATCTATTTTTTTAAGAATAACACTCTCAGAAGCAATTACAGGCTCAATTGAACACTCTGCTGACTCTATAATTTTATCTACTGCAAATAAATCAAGAGGATCTGCCATTGCAACAGTTAAAACATCTTCTATTTTGAATAACGGAATAATCTTATATCTTCTTGCATCATTATAATTTATAAGAGAAAAACATTTGGGGTCCGGTGCATAATCCTCAAGATTAACATAGGGAATATGAAGTTTGTTTTCTAAAAATTTTAGAAGTTTAACTTCTTCTATAACACCTGAGTTGATAAGTGCTTGCCCAATATTAATTTTTTGGGATTCAGCAAGCTCGTCTGCCCTCTCCAGGACTTCATAAGAGACAATTCCATCTCTTACAAGTTCATATTTGAGTTTTTCTAATGTTTTATTTGTGACTGCTTCCATATCCCGCCTTTATAGAGTCTTTTTTTATGTTGCTGAACCTATATATTCTTCCACTTTTTTTACAACTTGATCGAGTTCAAAAGGTTTTGTCATATATTCATTAACCCCTGTTTCTTCTCCAATCAGTTTATCCTCTGTTTGTGAACGTGCCGTAAGCATTATGATTGGTATATCTTTATATTTATTGTCGTATTTTAAAAGTCTGCTTATTTTATATCCGTTTATTTTAGGCATCATTACATCAAGGATTATTAAATCAGGCATCAATTCTTTTGCCAGCCTTAATCCATCTTCTCCATTATATGCACAATAGCAGGTATATCCGGATACTTCCAATATAAATTTTAAACTCTCGACGATATCTTGCTCATCATCAACTATGAGAACTTTTTTCATGAGAATCTCCTTCAATCTCGTATGAATACATTATATCACACTTATTTCTCTCTGGCTTGTATTCCTCAAGTGCCGTATATATCTTTTTCTTTAAAAATTCTGCTGATGGTTTATCTCCTTCAGGCATTAACATTGTTATTGATGTTATATTATCCTTTAATTTTTCTATTAATGCGTTTTGAAGATAAACCTTATTGATAATATTTTCCGAATTTAAAATATATTCAATAATTTCATTATTCCCTTTTATGTTAATAACAGCTAATGTAGAAGCGTTTGATTTTGCTTTAATAATCATTTGTTTTTTAATCATCTCGAAATTACTTTTATCATTAGCAACCGGGATTACAAAATAAAATCTTGAACCTTTTGAAATCTCACTATCACACCAGATTGCACCATTGTGGGCTTCCATTAGTTGTTTGGCAATAGGTAACCCTAAGCCTGAACCGCCGACTTTTCTTGATAGCGGATTTTCAATTTGAGCAAACTTGTCGAATACATGGTTTAAGTCTTTTCGCTCTATTCCTATACCTTTATCCTCTACACATACTTGAAGATAATTTCCTTTTAATTTTTTAATTTCTTCTTCAAAACAGTGGTCATATTGAATATCCCTTGCGTTAACTACCTTAGTGGAAATCTCGATTACCCCCGCTTCAGGTGTAAATTTGATAGCATTGGATACAAGATTTGTGAGCACTTGTTCTAATCTGTTTGAATCCGCAAAAATTTCTATATCTTCATTCATTGGAGTGTATTTCAACTCCAAATTTTTTTCCTTTGCCATCTCAGTTAGATTAGATTTTACATATTCAATAACCGGATTGATATTTATTAAGGAGAATTTGAAATCCATTTTCCCTGCTTCAATTTTAGAAATATCGAGCAAATCATTTATAATCCCTGATAATCTTACGGTATTTCTTTTTCCCATTGTTACAAATTTTTCGATATTTTCGGTCAACTCTCCGGCTTTCCCACTCAAAATTATATCCATTGCATTTTTTATCGCAGTGAGCGGCGTTCTTAATTCGTGTGAAACAATAGATATAAAATCTGATTTAAGCCTTTCCAATTTTTCAAGCTTTCTATTTGTTTCTCTAATCTCTTGATATAAAGAAGCACTTCTTAATGGTAAACTTACTTGCCTTACCAT
This sequence comes from Candidatus Gastranaerophilales bacterium, assembly GCA_944323215.1. GTDB lineage: Bacteria > Cyanobacteriota > Vampirovibrionia > Gastranaerophilales > Gastranaerophilaceae > CALUTH01. The sequence continues at coordinate 28,219 of CALURS010000001.1, forward strand.
GGTTTGAAAACAAGTTGCATCCTCTGTATTGAAAGGCTTTGAACGGTATATTTCAACAAAACCGTAAAAATCATCATTAAAGCTGATTTTTGAGAACATACTATCATATCTGAGTACAGAAAAATCATATTCTTGAATTGGATGTTTTATATTTTTTTCTATTTTAAGATTTCCTATTTTAATATCAATAGGCGGATCCTCAATGATTGACTTATAGCTCAAAATAGCTCTTAGTTTAAGTGCTTCAAGTAACCTGTCCGAGATATTCTCAATAGAATGAATAACTAATACAGGCTCTCTTGGAGAGCGGAAAATCAATACGCAAGCTAAATCAAAGTTTAAGGATTTCTCAATTCCTTCAATCATAATTCGTATTAATTCATCTTTATCCAATGAACCTGCCAATTGGGAGCTTGTGCTATAGAGTACGTTTAATTGATACAAACTACGAGCAAGCTCTTGGTTTGAGTTCGCCAATTTTTCTAACGCAGCCCCGGTTCTTATACCTGCATCAACGGTGGCGGATATGATATTTTTATCTGCATCTTTTGTTATTATTAAATTAGCATGACTTGTTATATCTTTACCTATAGGAGTTTCACCTGTATACAATATCAAAATTACCGGATAATGTTTGATTGTTTTTATGATTGATTTGATTTCAACAGCTTTTGTATCACAATCAAGAATTACAATTTCAGGAGCTTCTACTTTTAAAACATCCTCAATATTGATTTCATCACAAGAGGTTAAAATTTCTTTACCTCTAAGTGCTGATTTTATACGTTTTTCCCTGTCTTCTAAATCACTTATTAAAAGTATTCTTGTCATATTATTATATTAACAGTAAATCATTGCATGGCAAATTATGACAAGATTTTAATAATTTTATTTTGAAAAAAGTAAAACCCACTTTAATCCTTTAACCCTTTTATCACTACTTGATTCAGGATTGTTACGTATCAGTCTTTTTAAAGTCTTTGCTGCTTTAATTAATCGTCTTTGATTAATATATAATTTTGTCAGATTGACGCTGTACATAATACTTTGCGGATATTCTTTTACTAATATTTCGTATTGCTCAATAGATTTTTTATAATCCCGCTTTTTATAATATACATTAGCCAATAATGCCGTAACACTGTTTTTACTTCTGAATTCTTGTGCTTTCTGTGCGTAATAAAGAGCTTTATTCATATCGCCTGTTTCGTAACAAATAACAGCAAAATTATAATAAATAATAAACTTTGTATTATTATCGCTCGCATATTTTATAGCCTGTTTTAAACAATTTTTAGCTTTATCATAATCCTTTGCAAAAATAGCAGTCTGCGCTAAATCAATATATCCGTTAGGAAGAGAAGGTGCTTGCTTAATATAATTTTCAGCTTCCGAAATTTTTGTTTTGTTAATATCCTCTGCTTCACCAAAAATTATCTTTGGATGAATACTATAATCAGGCTTCCCCGAAGTTATATCAGGCTTTATTTCATAAAGCAGCTTCATTGTATTGATATCACCAGGAGATAATTTTTTATATTCTTTATTTCCTAAAATATTGGATGATGAAAGATATAAAACATCCTCAGGATGTCTGCTGTGTCCGAAAATTCCAAGAGCGTGTGCAGCTTCATGCAGCGTTGTATTATATATTTCTTCTTTGGTAAAATAATTGCCTTTGTTATTTTTTGTGTACAAAGTAATTTTCATTTCTTGTAATGTATTGCCATCAAATACAGGCTCAGTGTTAGCTACTATGTATAGGTTATGATTATTTTTGCTGTTGTCTTCTTTTAAATCTTCAAATTCGATTGTTATATCAGGATTTTTGTCTTCAAATTGAAAAACGATTTTATTATTAGTAGCACGCTGCCATTCCATTAAAGCACTTTCTACTTCGTTTATAAAATACAAATCTAGGTTATCAGGTTTTTTGATACAAACTCTTATCGGATTTTTACCCCAACGAATGATTTTGTTATTATATGGAATTAACTCAATATAATTTGGTTGATATTTTTGTGCAAATTGTTTTTCTAAGTCATGCAAATATTCAATGGCTTTTGTTTGATATAAATCATAAATTCCGTCATTAATAAATTCAATTAAGGCTTCTTGTGCTTCATAAGAACCATCTAAACGGATAATCGTATCAAGAAACATTTTACGATATTTGTCATTTGTAATATCACTATGATATGCACTTTTTGCAAGCCTAAAAGCTTTTTCATCCCCACCTGTTACAAAAGCATTTTGTGCATTCTTATAATCAAACTCAGGCTTATGCTCTACATAAATATATCCGCCCCATAAAATAATTAAAATCCCGACGATTATGCTAATCCGTTTTATCACAGATTTCTCTCCTTAAATATACCCTATATAATTAAAATTATATTTTAACCACAATATAATAACAAGAAATTCCATTTGAAAAAGTTACAAAATATTGCAAATTAAATGCTTTTAATAATAATGAAGTATAAAATATAAATTTTCTTTGCAATATTGGGAATAAATGGTATAATTAAAACGAGAATTGAGTTTTATTTTAAATATTTAGAGGTAAAGATGCTAATAGAAAAATATTTAGAGTTCGTTGTAAAAGCGAAAGGGAGCGATTTACATATCTCGGCAGGATTACCGCCTGCAGTCCGTGTAGACGGTATATTGCAACGTATGGATGTACCGCCTCTAAAACCTGAAGACGTAGAATTATTATTATTCCCGATGTTAAGCAAAGAGCAACGTCGTAGACTAGAACAAGATTGGGAATTAGACTTTTCATACGGAATACCAGGCTTAAGCCGTTTCCGTTGCAACCTTTATCGTGACAAAGGGAATTATGCGGCTTGTTTCCGTGTAATTTCATCTAAAGTTCCTTCCTTCAAGGATTTAGGATTATCAGAAACCGTAAGAAAAATCGCAGAAAAGCCTCGTGGTCTTGTACTTGTTACAGGTCCAACTGGTTCTGGTAAGTCAACAACTCTTGCTGCTATGATTGACTATATTAATGAAACAAGAGCAGAACACATTTTGACAATTGAGGACCCTATCGAATTTATTCACACCTCAAAGCGTTCTATTATTCACCAAAGAGAACTTGGTCAGGATACTCGTTCATTTGCAAATGCTCTAAAGTCAGCACTTCGTGAAGACCCTGATGTTATTCTGGTAGGTGAGATGCGTGACTTAGATACAATCCGTTTGGCATTGACAGCCGCAGAAACAGGTCACTTAGTATTTGGTACACTTCACACCTCTTCTGCATCTCAAACAATTGACCGTATTATTGACGTTTTTCCTGAAGGGCAGCAACAACAAATTCGTGTACAGTTATCAAGCTCTTTGATTGCTGTATTTGCACAAACTCTATTACCGTTGCTTCAACCGGACGGTTCTAAAAAAGGTCGTGTAATGGCACAAGAAGCTATGTTGGTTATTCCGGCTATTGCTAACCTTATTAGAGAATCTAAAGCGGCACAAATTTATTCTACTATGCAAACTAATGCCGGTTTCGGTATGCAAACTCTTGAAATGTCTCTTAAAGACCTTTATCTTAAGAAGAAAATTTCTCTTGAGGATGCACTTGCTCGTTCTTCAAGACCTGAAGAATTCAAAAGAAGTTTGCAATCATAAGATAGTTAAAATTCTAATACATAAAATGACCTCTAATAAATATTTATAGGTCATTTTTTATCTTTTAAAATCAATTACCGTAAAAAAAAGACTGACTTTTTAAGTCAGTCTTTTATATCTTTTTTAAGATTTAACTAATCGATAATATCTTCACCGATAGCCCATCTAAAGCCTCCGGTAAGAGCTACACCGTTTCTTCCGCCATTTCTAACCATAGCTTGCAAGTAACCTGTTGCGTGTTCACCGTGGTGTTTTTGAATACCAATACCGTATTCAACAAAAGGTCTGATGGATAATCTGTTAAATGCAATATCATTAGCCCAGAACCTTGCACCATCCATACATACCCAAGTCATATTTACAGCTAAATATGGCTGCCATCCGTTTTTAAAGTTATTTGCTATTAACTTAACACCCGGGATTATTTCAATAGCATGAAGCGGGTCTTGTTTAATATGAACACCTGCCGCATTATTATGCGAATAAGCATAAATAAATGTATAAGACATCATATAACTTGGTTGGATGATAAATTTATTATTAAATAGTCTAAAGTTATAGCCAGCTTTAGCCGCAACACCTGCACCCATCATAGGGAAGTGTTCACTGCCATAATCATTATTTGCCTCAACAGCCCAACCACCGGCATTTGCTGTGATACCAGCCCAGAAATCACCTTTATATGCTGTAAATACACCTCCTGCAGCACCACCGTTTTGCCACATATTTATACCACTGTAATGTTGGTAAGCTCCAGTATATGCACCAAATACAGCATAGTTTGCATCCCAGCCTTTGCCTAACTCGTATAAACCGCTTTCGTGTCCGATTAATGTTCCATAGAATATGTTATCAACGTGCGGTCCTCTCTTTAAAGGCACTTTTTCAAAGTTTGTGAATGCTCTTACAAATGCGCTTGGATAATCTTCCTGACGTTTATCACGATAGAAGGTATTTATCTCATCTTCAAACATATTTGCGTAACGGTTGTAATTCTTAAGATTTTCTCTTTCATCTCTTGTTAATATGGTTAGCATATCCATATTAGCAAAAGATTGTCTGTAGATATTATCCATTAACAAGAACGCACCAATTTGAGCAACCGGAGTTTGAGTTACATTATCTGATGGTTTAAAGGTATTATTGAATGAGAAATAAACATCATCCATCGCATCACCTGAAAAACCTAAGTCAGCACCGCTTACTTTGTTTACGCTGTATCTGTAAATTTTTCCTTCTAGTGTATCAACTGAAGAATTAACATTATCAACGCTTAATCCGTTTACATTAGTAAACAGAATGTTTGCTGATTCTTTTTCTCCCTCATTCACAAGATTCATATCAGAGATGTTGATTGAACCATTTGCAATATTAACATTTGCACCTGTTCCATCACCAATATTTTCTTGTAGTAAGTTATCCATTCTTTCGTTTACTACATCAACATCAACCTTCATATTAGTATTTGATTGAAGCGCAAAGCTATCAAGTTTAATATTACTTACTACACCATTTCTAATATCAACAGTCCCACCATTTAAAACAAGACTGTTTAAATCTGATGTATTGGTTGCCGTTGTTCCAAGGTACTCATCATTGGAAAACTTGATTGTACCGCCTTGAGTTGTAACGGTTGAATTAGATACTTGTGAATTAGCATTAGCAGTACCGTTATATACATTAAGATTTACGTTTGATACGCCATTATTAAAATTAACATTACCTTGATAATTAGCATTATTATAGTTTACATTTACAGTTGGTACATAGCCAGCAGTAGTAGTTGTTGCACCATCAACCGCACCATTTAAGTTAATATTTCTTCCTGTGTTGGCATCTAAATTAATTACTGCTCCACTACTACTTTCAGTACCAACATTCAGATATATAGAGTCTGTTGCTGTTGAAAAATTAACATCACGATTTTGAGCAATAACAGTTGTATCAGAACCAGTTGCGCCATAAATAGCACCACCATAGCTCCTTGCAGTGTTATTAGTAAAATTGGAGTCAGTAATGGTTGCTGTAGAACCATTATAAATAGCACCACCACTATTTGCACTATTTCCGGAAAAAGTAGTATTTGAAATAGTCAAATCTGCAATAATGCCATTATTAGCTACTGATGTATTACTATATATAGCACCACCGGCTGCTGTATAACCGCTTCCAGTTGTGGTACCACCATTATTTGTAAAGGTCGCATTAGAAATATTTGTTGTACCTGTATTATAAACTGCACCACCGCTAGTAGATGCCTTATTACCGGTAAAGGATGAACCCTGCTGTATATTCACGGTACCGGAGTTATAAATAGCACCTCCGCTTCCTGTTACAACATCAGAACCACCATAATTTAAAAGTCCATTATTTTCAAAAGTTGTATTGATAATATTTACTTCTGCTGTTGATTGATTTGAAGTTATCTGGTTACTTATAGCACCACCGCCAGTACCTGCAGTATTACTGCTAAAGTTTGCACCATTAATATTTATAATACTGCTTTGGTCGTGTGTATTATCAGAACGGTTAAAAATTGCACCACCATTAATCTTTGCATAGTTGCTGTCAAAAGTAACATCGTGTATATCTATTGTCGCAGACTTATTGGAAGAATCAGTTATACTATTATATATAGCACCACCATCATTACCTGCTTCGTTGCCTGTAAATGTTGACCCCCCGTTGATAATAATTTCACCGCCGTTACCGTTATAAATAGCTCCACCATATAAATCAGCAGAGTTTGTATTAAATTGAGTTCCAATAATAGTAATTTCACCGGTATTATCAGGATCCAATGTATTATAAACATTTAATATAGCACCACCTCGTCCGCTTTGTGCTGTATCCCAACCAATTCCTGTTGAACCTCCGTCTGGGTTATAAGTGATTGCTTTATTATTTTCAAAAACAGCATTATATATATAGGCTTGACCACTGTTATTAATAGCTCCACCTTGACCAGCTTGGTTTCCTGAGAATGTTACCTGTTCACCTGTTGCACTAACAGTACCGCCATTTACTTGACTACCAATATATAAATCGCCTTCGTTATATACAACGCCACCCATTCTCCCGACACTTTCACCTAGACCATCAGGATTTATCATTGCTGAGATATTGCTAAAAGTTACATTGTTTGTTGTACCTATATTTAATGTGCCGCTAGTTGTAACATTATATATACCACCACCAACATTAACGTCTCCACCTGTTGTTTGGCTAAAATATTCTGTTAAAGCCGCATTTGTTATACTTGTATTAACAGTCACGGTGCCTGCTATGGATGTAGGATCTTGTGTAACCGCATATGCACCATTCGATGCAAAGGTAAGCATAACTGACAGCACTAATAGTGAAACATTTTTGTAATTCTTTTTCATCCTAACCTCTAGAGCTTTTAAAATTTGTGTCTATCTTTAATTTAAACATAAACAAAGTTAAAATAAAAGATTAAATCTGAAAATGATAAATAAATTTTTTACAAAAATTATAATATTTCAGATAGTACATTATACGGTAATACTCGATAATACTGGGGTTTAAAGAATATTAACTTTTGTTAAGAAAATAAAAAAAAATGCAATTTTTATTCAAAAAAAATCTTTATATATTTGTAGACAAAAAAAAGGAAGTGTGGTTTATGTCGTCATACATATATGATGTAGCAAAGTCTTTGGGCTTTGGTGTAAGAAATGACGTAAAAGCAATGGGTAACGGCAGTGATGCGGATGTCCGCGCCGTAGTTGGGGGAATACAAACAACAAATGCCGGTACGTCAATCTTTGCAGAAGCAAAAAAAGGCAGTACCATTTCTCAAACAGCCAGCAGCGCGGCAAAGTATGTATCTAAGGCTGTTAATCCTTTGTTATGCGTTGCAGGAGTTGCAAGAGTTGCGGCATCAGATGACAGACCGTCAACTGCTATTGAAGAAATTTGCGGTATGAGCACCATGTTCGGAGTTGAAGGGGTTATGAAGCAACAATTTAAAGAAGGTAGCCTGCTATCTGAATGTAAGTTAATGAAAAATTCTATTAATGGATTTAATAAATATTGTGCAAATAATAATTTTTTAAGTAAATTTAAAGCCGGAACAATAGGGAATATGATAAAGGGTTTAGCATTTATAATTGGTTCAATGTCTGCTTATGCATTAGGTCAATCTATTGGTTCAAAAATTGCTGATAAAACAACACGAAAATATTCTTTTGTTCCGTTAGTAAATGACAATACAATAACTCAAAAATAATATTAAGTTTTATTAACTAAGAGCTCCTAAAAATTAAAGTTTTTGAAACAAGTGACGTTAAACATGAAAAGAACTGATACAGGAGTTTTTGATTATGGGTATAAATGTAAATAGTTTAAGTCCAACAGAAGCAAAACAATATTGGTATGATTATAATAATGGGAACATAAAAGGCTTATCAGAAGCTGAGTATCAGTCCTTATGCACGAAATTTCGTTCTTACCTTGATAACTGGGAAAGTGAAGTGGATGAAAACGGATATAACTACACTGAGACACCTGAAGAACGTTTGGATTATGATGCCGATGATGCGGGGTTAGGATTTAACGAGCAAACCGCACAAGCAACAACAAGCACAAGTGTTGCAGTAGGTGCAGCAGCCGGAGTAAGTGCTATAACAACGGGTGTTGCTTCTATGAGTTCATTTGGAGCAATGGCAGGAGAAGCAGCAGCTTTAACACAAGTTTATGGAGCCGGAAGTGAAATAGCAACGATGGCATCAAATACTGCAAAAAATGCAGCCGTAAAGAATTCAGCATCACTGCTTGTAGCGGCGGCATTACAATTTGCTACAATGATTTGGTATAAAGCAAACACTCCAAACAAAGATGCTGTAGAAGCCTGCCAAACAGCACAAGATGAGATGTATACTGAGCAAGCTAATTTAGCTGACCAAGTACTGACAATGGAAGAAATGCAAGAAGAAATGGAGTTATTGCAGGAACAAGCACTTGAAACAAATGAACAAGGACAAGGTGAAATAGCTGATCTTGAGGGATTATATAATTATTATTATGCAAAAGTACAAAATGGAACTGCAACTGATAAAGAACGTGCATTACTTCAAGCTCTGGGCGCTCAAATGGCAGTAACTCAATCTGAAACAAATGATGATACAGCAGGTATTAATGAAGAAATTGTTTCGGTTGGTGATGGATATGAAGATGTTACTGCAAGCATTGATAATACAAACCAATTTACAGATTATGTTTCTGATATAGATAAACCAACTCAAACAGCAGCTATAGTTCAAGGAACAGTTCTTGCATTATCCGCTGCATCTGCAGCATTCACGTGCTCACAAGCATTAATAAGAGCAACCACCTTATCCGCATCAGTCTTTGGTGCTGCTGCAGCCGTAATGTACTATGCAGCCGCTGCTATGAGTGGTGCAGCCGCAGCATTCTTTGGCATGGAATCTTATAACCAACTTACTAATTTCAGAACGACAGCAGAAGACACTATTGATATCAGAGAAAATACTCAAGATTTATCTACTGAAACTAGTGAATTTCAAGATGTTTCTACTGAATATTGGGAAGAAACAGTTGATTTAACAAGCGAGGATAACTTATTTACTTTAACTCCTACATATGCAAACTCTGTTCCGCCAGCCAGTCAAAATAGTGAAGAACAAGGGGTAAACAACACTGACTCTACACCGGAAAATGCACCCCCTGCTGAAACTAAATCAAGTTCTTCAGAAGGCACTAATAATCCATTTAATCCTTTCAAAAACGAAGAAGATGCATAAATTGTTGTAAATTTTTTGTAATATTTCGTCAATTATTTTTCTTTTTATTTTTTAATTCTCCTGTACAAGGAGTTTTTATGCAAAATATCATTCACCCTTTCGGATCAATAACTTGCCAAAATAAATATATGACAATTCCGATTGATTACAATAATTTTGATAACAATGAAACATTTAGCCAATTTTTAAGAGAGCTAGATATCTTTCTAAAAGACAAAGAATTAGAAGAAACTACTAAATAATAATTTAAACAAGCCCTTCTTTTAAAGCCTTTACCGCTGCTTGTGTTCTATCATCAACCACAAGTTTTTGTATTATATTACACACATGCGCTTTAGCTGTATGTTCACTTATTGTTAGAGTTTTTGCTATTTGACTGTTTGACTGCCCCTCTACAACAAGTTTTAAAACTTCATACTCTCGCTGAGTTAAATTAGAATGACGCTCCTTAAATACGGCTCTTGAAAGTTGTCTTGCCGGTATAATACCGCAATTTTTCTCTCTTATATACGGTACAACATGCGGATCAAGCCACATCGCGCCTTGCTTAACAGTTCTTATAACCATCATTAAAATTTCTGTTACTATATCTTTTAGAACATAAGCGCTTGCCCCCGCAGTTAACGAATCCGTAACCTCCTGTTCCGATATATGTGAAGTTAACATTATCACTTTAATATTGTTATTATGTTCCAATATTCTTTTTGTTGCTTCAATTCCACTTATATCCGGAAGTCCTATATCCATTAATATTACCTCAGGCTTAGTAAGTTTTGCCTTTTCTATTGCCTCTTTGCCGTCACGAGCCTCCGCTATTATTTGCATCTCAGGATAATCTGTAAATAATGACTTTATACCTATCCGCATAAGCTTTTGATCTTCTACTGATAATATATTTATTGTTTGCTGCATATTTGCCTCCATAATAAAAGGGTTTTCCCATATTATGGTAGTTCGCTCAATTTTTACAGATAACCCAAACTTTGTTGTTTGATTTGTTAATATTTTAACCTTTTATTTATGAATTAAAACTAGGTTTCTTAATTGAATTATTATATTTATAACTTTCTTATGTATCTTGCATAATAATCCGGATATATAAGTTTTAATTCCTTTAATTCGTAAATTTTCGATTCAGATATCTTTTCAACACTATCTCCACTATAACAGCTTAATCCGGTATTATCATTTAATATTTTTGGTGCTGTAAATTGTATAATTTCATCTGCTAAGTCTTGTTTTATAATTTCTCCGTTCAGTTTGGAGCCGGCTTCAATAAATACACTCATTATTCCTATTTCGTATATTTTTTTTAATACTTCTTTTAAATCAAGTTTGCTATTTATTTCTTTTACATTAATTATTTGCACATTAGACGGTATTGTCTGATTGTATTTCTTTTTATCCCCATTAAATAGAATAATATTACCTTGTTTGAATATTTTTAAGTTAAAATCAAGTCTACAATCTCTATCAAGTATTATTTTTTGCCTGTGCCGCATTTGAGGATTATCAGCTAATACAGTTGCTGATGTTGTCATTATTGCATCATATTCTTGACGAAATTTCCTTGAGAGTTTTCTTGCACCCTCTGATGTTATCCATTTTGAATCCCCAATTGATGTTCCTATTTTCCCGTCAATTGTTGTCGCCGTTTTTAAAACTAAATATGCTCTTTTGTTTTTTATATTGTTGAAGAATATTCGATTAAGAAATTCTCCTTCCTCTCTAAGCACCCCTGAAATAACTTCTATTCCAGCCTTTTCAAGCTTTTCTTTTCCTCCGTATGCTTTGGGATTTGGGTCTAAAGTAGATATTACAACACGACTTATTCCATATTTAATAATTAAATCACTGCACGGCGGAGTCTTTCCATAATGATTGCAAGGCTCAAGATTTACTATTAATGTTCCACCTGCTGTATCATCCGGCATTAACTTCAATAAAGCATCTCGCTCTGCATGATTTTCACCATATTTTCTGTGATAACCATTGGAAATCTCTTTCCCACTTTTATCCAATACTACACAACCAACAAGAGGATTGGGAGATACTTGCCCTTTACCCTTTCTCGCTAATCTAAAACATTTCCGCATTTCTCGTTCGTACATACCATTAATTTTATCATATTTATTCTTTTTTTATCCATCTCTTGACAACTATTTAAAAAAGTTGTATTTTGAATGTTAGGCAAGACTAACATATAGGTAAAAATGAGAGTTAATAATTTATTAGTGAAAAGTTATGCACCAAAAACAACCGGTAATATTCAATATATGGGGCTAGGTGGTAATATAACCTCAGTGATGAGAAAAGAGTATGCTGATTTACGAGTTTTTCATCATCATATATATGAGTTTAAAAAGGGAATAAGAAATCTTATATTAACTACAGAAAAATCAATTTACAAAGAACCAATTGAGAAACGATTACAGAGTGAGGGAATAGACTATATAATACACGATGTAGATAAGAATAAGATAAATGTATATTTTGGGGCAAAACAATGCGTAGAAGTTGTTAAAACATTTAATCCAAGATTAAATGAATTAACCCCTGAACAAGATTTTATGCTGGGCATAATGCTTGGCTACGACCGAGTAAAACAATGTGAAAGGTTTTTGGAGTATAAGAAAAAAAACATAAAAATAAAAAATATAAAAGAATAACGTTTACCATATTTAATTTAGTGTGTTTCCGGAAGCAAAAACTTACGCAATCCGGATTTTTTTTATATAGAAAAGCTATAAACATAACATTTAAAAATTAACCAATAAGGTTATTTTAAAAATTTTGCTTAAATCTTTGTTACAAAAACTGGAAATCATTTTTCTTCTCGGCTAGAATGATGATTGTAGTATTTAGAGGAATTTTGGGATGAATATAAAAGAAGACAAAATTTTGTTGCCGGAAGAAGTAAGAAGAATTTTAAATGCAGATAATAAAGAAATTGTAGATTTATGTAAGCAGACTTCAGTATTACCAAAGAAAAACAAAGATGGACAATTATATTTTTCCTTGGATGAAGTAAAACGCTTAAAACGTGCAAAAGAAAATAAATCAGCAGTGACAAACGCAATAGCAGCAGCAAATGGTGATTCACAAGCAATTGTTAGCAATCTTTTGTCAACTCTAAAGACTTTAGAAAACAGTTTAACATCATCAGTTGAAAAAGTTTTGGATGATAAATTAGAAGGCATTGATGATTTGATTATTGAATTTGTCCGTTGCAAGACTGAAAATGAAAGCTTAAAGAGCAAAATAAACGAATTAAATAAAGAAAATTTCAATTTAAAAATGGCAGTAAATAGTTTTAAACCAGTAATGTGCGGATTATATGTAAAAAAAGAAGATAATAATAACAATATACTATTTTAAACATTAATAAGAACGAGTTATCAGACAAGGGATTTGGGGAAAAGAATAATGGCGGAAGAAACAACATTAAAGTCAGGTGCAAATGAGGAACGCAGTAAGGCATTAAAACTTGCTATTGAAAAAATAGAAAAAGATTTTGGAAAAGGCTCAATAATGCGTTTAGGAGACAAGCCTGCTATTAACGTTGAAGCTATTCCAACAGGAGCATTAGCCTTAGATATAGCACTGGGAATAGGTGGTGTTCCCAGAGGCAGAATAATAGAAATCTATGGTCCTGAATCATCAGGTAAGACAACACTTGCACAACATATTGTTGCAGAATGTCAAAAGAAAGGGGGAATTGCAGCATTTGTAGATGCAGAACACGCTTTGGACCCTGAATATGCAAGAAATCTTGGCGTAAATGTAGACGAGTTACTAATCTCACAACCTGATACAGGTGAACAAGCTTTGGATATAACAGAAGAGCTTGTCCGCTCAGGAGCCGTTGATGTAGTTGTTGTTGACTCCGTTGCAGCACTTGTTCCAAAGGCTGAAATTGAAGGTTCTATGGAAGAACAACAGATGGGTTTACAAGCTCGTTTAATGTCTAAAGCTTTAAGAAAATTAACCGGTATTATAGGTAAAACAAATACTACGGTTATTTTTATTAACCAATTAAGACAAAAAATTGGTGTTATGTATGGAAACCCTGAAGTGACAACAGGTGGTAACGCTTTAAAATATTACGCATCCGTACGATTGGAAATCCGTCGTGTAGAAGGACTTAAGGGTGATGGAGAAGATATCGGAAATCACGTTAGAGTTAAGGTGCTCAAGAATAAGGTTGCACCTCCTTTTAGAACCGCAGAATTTGATATAATTTTTGGTAAAGGTATATGTAAAGTCGGGAATATTCTTGATGTCGCTGTTAACCTTAATATAGTTAAAAAGGCCGGCGCTTGGTTTAGCTATAACGATGAAAAATTAGGGCAAGGTCGAGACAAAGCTAAAGAGGTTTTAGCTAATAACCCTGACTTACTTAACGAAATCGAAGAATTAGTTAGAAAAAAATTGAGTGAAAATCAATAGTTTTATTAATACAAATACTACATTTAAGTCCGGATACGATAAAGAATTACGGAATTTATTTAAAGAAGCAGGTACTATCTTAAACTATGATAAAGATAGTATGTGTAATGATGTTTTAATAATTGATGAAGGCAGCGAAAAGGGATTGGTTAAAAAAATCGATAACAAAACCATAAGCATTAGTAACCTATTCTCAGATTGCGTTTTGTTTCAAATTGCAGATAGCTCAAATGAAACTATAGACGTTTATTATCACAACTCACAAGATGAATACTGCGGGAAATATCTTAAATATAAAGATAATAAAATATTTCCTTGGTACGCTGGAAAAGATATAAAATTATTTAGCAAAAGAATTAAAAATATGAGTACTCAAGAAATATTTGGACTGAAAAATATTTTAAAAAAATATATTCCGAAGTTTATAAAAAAAATAAATTAGTAAAAATGATTAAGTTGAAAAAGTCATAATATTGTGTAATAATAAAAAGGCTTTATGCAGGTGTTTATTTTGTTCCTACATCTATACTAAAAGGGAGAGTAAGCTCTTTGCCTATGAAGTATACCCGCCGATTTAATTCGCCAGCGGGAAACGGATTTAATAAGGCACTCACCCACCTGCTGACTTAGCAGGTAACAAAATCACATTTGCATAAGGCTTTTTTTATTGATATTTATATTATTGTAAATGTGTTGCAAATATCATAAAAATATAGTATAAATAAATTAATATCATGTTTAAATGATAGAGTTCCGTAAAATCTTAATTATTAATTAATTAAGATAAAATCATACGAATGAATGTTACGCTGGGATAATACCTAATGTACAATCATCATATTAAATAGATGTGAGAGTATAAAAAGATGTTCAAAAACATAGCAAATATTGATTCTTTTTTAGGAGATAGGGATTATAGCACAAATATAGTGCCCTCTATTGAAGAGACCAATACGGTTGAAACGTTTAAGAAAACTGAAAAGAAAAGCAGAATCGGACTGGTTGCGATGCTATCAATAACGGCTGTTATTGGTATAATTGCAGGAAGTGTATGTTATCATAGAATGACAGCAATTGAATCCGGAAATAGTTTGATGAGCGGAGTTTTCAGTGAAAATGTGTTAAATGATGTAAGTACGGAAAATGTAGCAATATCTGCAACAAGCGGAAAAAGAGAAGTTATTTCTGTATCACGCAATATAACAAAAGCAGATCCATTTTTACCATATAGAGATGTATCTGTATCCTTTAATGCACCTCCAAAATTTGAACTAATGGAGCCTCCGGAATCTTCACTAGACGGTTCTGATGCAGCAAGGGTTATGGATGTTGCTGTTTCCGGTATTTTGTATGATATTTATTCACCTTCTGCTATTCTTAATATAGAAGGAAATGATCATCTTGTTAAAAAAGGTGATTTGATTAGTAATTATAAAGTTTTAGATATAAACAAAAATACAGTTACCGTTCAATTAGGTAAAAACGTATATCGAGCTGGCATAGGTGAAATGTTAACAACAAATGATATACATTATAATAAAGTTTCTAATTTAAATAGTAAGTTCGGAGGCAAGAATGGCAAGTAAGAATATACACAAGATACTATTATCAGCAGCGTTGTTGTTATCAACTCCTGCTGTAATGGCATTAGGTTATAATTATTATCAAGGTTATGACCATTTGAAACTTGATGCAAACGTTTCAATAACAAATAAGACAGATAAAATTAATCTTTCTTTAAGAGATTCGGATGTTAAACAAGTTTTAAGAATGTTTGCAGATAAAGCCGGATTGAATATAATATTCGATTCATCTGTTTCCGGTTCTGTTACGTTAGACCTTGTTAATGTATCTCTGAACGATGCTTTTAAATTAGTATTAAAAATAAGTGGTTTAACATATTATCTTGAAGATAACACTCTTGTAGTTATGTCGGTAAGTGCCGCAAAGAATGAAAGTTTTGCAGCAAAAGAAATGACAATATTACCGGTTAGATATGTGGATGCCTCCAAGATAGCAGAATTTTTAAATAAAAATATATTCTCCAAAAAGAGAACAGGTTTATCAACAACAGAAGTTGCAACTGTAAATACAGCAACAAATGAGTTGATAATTTTTGGTATGGATAATGATGTAAAAATTGCACAAAGTGTGATTGATCAATTTGATAAAAAGCCATTGTCAGCAACATTTGTTGTAAATCACACAACACCTGCGGAAATGGCATCAATGGTATGTAACATGTTATCACCGGGAGGTGGTGCTGTTACTGGTGAACAAATGGAAAATCCTATAAATGAAGAAGAAGGTGGAGCTACAGGATTTGCGTCCTCAGATGAGGGTTCAGATGGTGGTTCTTCTGAGGAAAGTGGTAGTAGTGGTGTTGACCCTGTTAAGTTAGGCGAAAACTATATTGCTTGTTCACTTTCAGGAGCTGTTACAGTTGGGTCTGCCGTTCCATTTAACACACAAAATCTTAAAGTTTCATATTACCCGCAACGTGGTACTATTAAAGTTGTTGGGGGATCTCAATCTCAAATTGACATGATTGGTGATTTTATTAAAGAAAATGATGTTAAGCAACCACAAGCGATTGTAGAATTATCAATTTTGGAATTAACAGAAGACGGTAGTAAAGAATTTAGTAACAACTGGAATATAACCGGTGGTGATATAACCTTCAGTTCAAACGCTGACGGCACAACTATTGCACACGCAAAGAACGAAAGCCGTATGAAGATTGGTTGGGAAATGTCATATTTGCTACAAACTGAAAAAGCAAGAATACTTGCTAATCCAAAGTTGGTTGTTACAAACGGCAAAGAAGCAGTTATTGACTTAACTCAAGATTACTTAGAGAGTGTTGATGTTGAATTCTTGCAAACCTCAGGTGCAGGAGCTGCAGCAGTTGCTCAAAAGACATACAACATTGGTAGCGACCAAGGTTTGAAAGTTTCATTTA
>CALURS010000002.1 GCA_944323215.1 Candidatus Gastranaerophilales bacterium
AATATTAAGAAAAAAAATAAAAAAAAATTAAATAAATTATTTCAAAAATAATATAAATAAATGTCAAAAAAATAAAAATTAATTAATAAAAAAAACAATATTATAAAAATATAAACAAAAATTTAATCTGAGTTTTTCAATAAATTATCGAATAAATTGTATCTTTCAGGTGAAATAATTGCATTAAAAATTTGATTTTTAATTTTTTTGTTTATTTTTTCAAGTATTTTTAAAACATTTTTTATTTCTTCTCTTTTAGTTTTGTGATTAACTGGACAAATATTTTCTATTATTGGCATATTTTTGCACTTTAATTTAATGATGTCTTCAGGCGTAAAAATTAGGGGTCTAATAACCGTTAAACCTATTTTTGAAAGATAAGTTATTGGCTTAAATGTGCTTAGTCTGCTTTCGTATATTAGCGAGAGTAAAAATGTTTCAATTAAATCATCTTGATTATGTGCCAATGCAGCTTTGTTGCAACCTAGTTTTTTTGCTGTTGAATTAAGAAGACCTCTTCGCATTTTTGAGCATAAACTACAGGGATTTTTTTCTTTTCTAATATTAAAAACGATATCAAATATTTCCGAGTTTTCTTTGTAATATTTAACTCCTAATGTTTTGCAATAATTTTTTAATGGCATATAATCAGTTTTGCCATTTGTTTGGTCAACCGTTATAGCAATTATTTCAAATTTAATTTTAGAGTATTTTTTATATTGGGCAAGTGCAGTTAATAAAACCAAGCTATCCTTTCCGCCGCTTACTCCAACAGCAATTTTATCGCCAGATTTTATTAAATTATATTTTTTTATTGATTTATTAATTTGACTAATGATTTCTTTCATATTTATTGTATTTTATCAAATAAAAATCTTTTTTACAATTTTTTAATGTTATTATTTTAGAAATTTTCTTCATAAAAAAAACAGTTTTAATTGTCTTTTTTTAATGAATTTATTTTGTTTTTAAGATAAAAAGTATTATATTATATATAAATACTTGCAAATTTTAAATAAATTTAAACTTTTTTGGAATATTAAATTGGAGGAAACATGAAAAAAATTTTGGGGATAATTAGTTGCTTTGTTTTAATTTTTGCGGCAAGCATAACATTTTATGCTTGTGGTTCAGATTCTTCAAAAATTTCTCTAACTTCTAATGCAAAGGAAATTGAACTTGTTTTAGGAACTGATAACGAAACCCAAAATGTTGAATTTATTGTAGAAAATTACGGCAAAGGAAGCCCGCAAGTTAATTTTAGTTTAGAAGAAGAAGAAAAAGGAACAGTTGATATTTCTTCAAGCCATATTAAGGGAACAGGAAAAACAGTTTTAACAGTTAAAGGGCTAAAAAGAGGAACCGCAACTGTAGTTGCAACATCTTTGCAAGGAAATCAAAAAGCCGTTTTAAAAATTAAAGTTATTCAACCTATACAGGGTATTAGTCAAGCCAATGATTACAAAAATAAACTATATGTTGTTGCTGGTGAAAGTTTAAATTTAAAACAAGATGTTTTTTGGAATTATAGCCCTCAAGATACGAACCAAAAAGATCTTATTTTTACATTAAAAGGAAGCTATGAAGGGTGTTCAATAGAAAATGGTCAACTATATGTTAATCCAGATTGTAACATTTCCGAAGTTACCATCAATGTAGCATCGTTACATAACGAACAGGTATTTACTGAAATAAATGTAAAAATTTTAAAATCAATTAGTGTTACAGTTCAAGTAGATGGGAAAACGGTTGTTGAGAATGTAGAAAACCAAACATCTCAAATTTTAAACTTTTTTGAAATATTTCCTAAGGAACCAGAAGTGTCTAAATTTCCAAATAGCTTGGAAGTTGTTTTAATTGTTAAAGCAGGAAAAGAAAATGATAAGTTAAATGTTAGAGTTTTAAACAGTTCGGATACAGAAAAGTTCTCTGTAAGCCCAAAGCGAAGTTCTTATGATTCAAGTCTTGGAATTTTTAAATTTACGTATTTAATTCAGGGAAATTCTCAAGAAACAGGAAAAATAGACACTATATATTTTAATGTTTCTTATGAAAATTATGATGCAGGCGAAAGCAATTATGAAAAGAATTCTATAGGATTAAATATTAATTCTTATGATAAAGCCATGGAAACAAAAGTTAATGGACAAAGCGGAGACATTGAAATAGAAATTTATGAAAATTCAGATAATGTTAACAATGCTAAAGCATTAGAGTTTTTACTTTCTCCTTTTAATATTAAATCTGAAGATAAAAATATTACCATTTGGGCTGAGAATTATGAAAACCTACCAATATCGTTTTATAAATTAAATGCTACAAGAACTTCATATGTATGTGTATTTGGATATGATAAAAAAGGTGATTTTATTGGAAAAGATGACGAAGGTCAAATAAAATATGCCGAAATTTTATCTGGAACAACACTATATGTTTTTATTAATGATAAGTACAACAATTTACAAATGGAAAACAAAAAAACTGTTATCTATGCGCAAGCAAGTGAGTTTTGCACATTTTCCTCTGGGGGAGAGCAAAGGGCTCAAACAAAGATTGATTTTGTTATTAATCCTAACGCTAAAGACGTTTTTCTTGCTGAAAAGAACAACGATAATATTTTAACTGTCATTGAAGATATAAAGACAATATTTATAGAATTAGGGGAAACAAAAACCCAATATATTGCAATAGATCCAAATAATTTTATTATAAGTAATAATTCAGTTGTTAATATTTCAAATTCGAATTTAGCAGAAGTTGGAAAATTGAAGCAATATTCTGTTGGTGATTATTATGTATTTGGAAGCTTTGAATTAACTGCAAAGAAAGTGGGTTCGACAACATTAACTATTATTTTATCCGATGGGAAAAAAGTTGATTTTAATCTTGTAGTAATAAGCCCGTTGGAAGAAATAGAAATAACATTAGAAGATTTTACTCAGGGTGGGCAAATCATTGAAAGTGATATTGTTCCATACAAAAACATAACAGACAAAACAATTGTGGTTGGAGAAACAAATTCTTATATCGAGCTCAATAAATTGGCAATTTCCAACAATGGCGGAGCAGGTATCCAACTTGTAAAAACGCCAACGCCAACAACAGCTCAATATTATCTAGATTTTGAATATTTTGATTTTTATTATCCTGAGAACAAGAATATAAAGAATATAACTCTTAGCGATTTAAACCTTGATGTTATTTCATTTGGGGATAGCAGTTCTATTATTAATACAGCTTTATTAGAAAGTGCAACTATTATAGAGGCAATAAATTCTTCTAGCGAAGGAAGTGTGTTAATTAAAATTTTAGTTTATGCAATGCAGTCTAATGGTCAGTATGGTGAAGAAGCTGTAGGATATTTCTATTATTTAGTAGATTTTTTTATTCCTGTTAGTGGAATAACTTTAAACAACGGGACACAGGAATTATTCACATATAACACTATTGGAGATAAATTTGTTGGATCTAATAATATAAGCAGATCAATAGGCACCTTTTCAATTAATATTAACACAGTCTATTCAGGCTTAACCCCAACCTACATAAACAATTTAAAAATTTTTGTTAATGGAAATGAGGCCAATATTTTAAATTATTTTAATGATAATGTTTTATTTTTAAATATTGATGGGGGAATTTCTGCGAATGAAAACAGTGCTGCTTTAAAAATTATAAAGAGTTTTAAAGATAATGTATTTACTTTTGAAATTCAAGCATTAAGATATTCTGCAAATTATGTTTTTGCTATAGTTTTATCAGAAATAAATGAAAATAAAAAATTTACTGCAATATCAAGGGTTATAGCGAAAGAAGCTGTTGAAATTGAAGATATAGAATTAATTAACGCAAATGAAGAAAATCCTATTTACGTTCAAAACAATTTAAAGACAGTTGATGATTTTGAAAATGAAACACAATATTACGAATATTTAAATGAAATATTTGATAATCCTTATCAATTAGAAATAATATATAACATATATTCAAATAATGGAAATGAGATTACCAATCCATCTCTTGAATTTGAGATTGAATACAAGGAATCTTCAAATAGCAAAAATTATTATTTGGACCAAAATGGTAATAAAATAAACTTTATTCAAATTTTAGATGATGACGGGCGAACTAATTTAAAGGTTATTAAAGCAGCTTGGGATTATTCGGGCTATTATAGTTTATCTGAAGAAGATAGGGAACAGACAACAGCAGAAGAAGAAAAAAAACTTGTTCAATTTGGAGCAAATGCAGTAATAAAAATTTATCCTACTTCTAATTATTATGAAGTGTTTGAAGGCTGCAATGGTGAAGAGCCTATTGTTTTTATTCCAATTATTGTTGCAGATGGGTTAACAAGTTCAACAGCCTTTCAACTTTACACAGAAGATGATTTAAATTTATTGGGCGAATATCCTGCATCTAAATTCGTTATTATGACAAATATAACAATGTCAGCTGATAATAATTTTAAACCAGTTGAAAGTTTTTCTGGTGAATTAAGAGGAATCGAAAATTTTAGTGGAGGGGTTCCATCTTTAATAACAAACAAACCTCTTTTCAAGGAAATTAATGAAAATGGTGTTGTTAAAAACTTTGCATACATTATGACTGGCAATACAACTACATCAAGTTCGGAATTAGAAATTGATTATGGCAACTATAAGTCAACTAAAGATGGGATATCTTATTTTGGAGGATTGGCTAATATAAACAACGGACAAATAATAAATGTTGGAGGAACTCCAGAATTTACAGAAGAGGCTTATTCAATTATTTCTACCGTTAAAATGAAAAACAGAGCAGATGGTTTATATTATCCGGCGTCTTTATTAGTTATCAGTTGGGGATTTCCATCATTACAGAGTTGGAAAAACCAAATTGTTGCAGAGTATGAAATATCCGCAGGCGAAAATGTTAAATACACTGGAGGTTTAGTTGGGTTAAACAATGGAACAATAGAATCTTCAAATGAATTTAAAATCAATGCGAATTATTCATTAATTATTGGGGCAAATGTTGGAGGAATTGTTGGAGTTAACAACGGGTCTATTAACGGATTAGATTTTTTTGGTAGTATATTGGCAACGGAAAGTTCTGGAGGAATTGTTGCATTAAATCGAGGCGAAATAAACAACTGTAATGTTAAAGCATCAAAAATAGAAGATTATCCTTTAGATTTTTCGGGACTTATTATAACATCAATAATTTCTGATGAAATTTATTCTTACGACAATGAAAATATTAAATTTGCAGCTGGCGGTATAGTTGCAATAAGCGAGGGGGGGATAATAAATAGCTGCAGTTTCCAAAGTAACTATTTAAAAGATTCAGAAGGAGATGAGTCTTACTCTAAGTTTAATCAGGATACGATAGCTAGCATAAAAACAATAAATTCTGAAAATCTATATGATTTTAATCAGAGTTGCTTTTATAAAAATTCTTATGTTGGAGGTTTAGTTGGAATTCTAGAAGATACAAAATTAAACCAAAGCTTTTTTGATGGAGCATTGGGCTTTAGATATTCAAAAGCAGGTGGGCTTGTTGGAAAATTAATTGACGATGGAGATGAAAGCTCATATCTAGTTGAAAACTGTTATGCTATTTTGGGCTATGAAAATGCTTCTATTGAAACATCAATTGCTGAATTGGAAGAGTATTTGCAATATGGATACTTAGATAGATTTGGAACGGGATTGTTTGTTTCCGAAGGACATTTAGGAGAAATTAAATATTGTTATGTATCTTCTAATAATAAACATTTCGGATATGGATATGCCAATTTAACTGGAGAAACTGTTGGATCCTTTAAATCGGCAACAAAAAATTCAAATTTAAGTTCAATATTAGATGTATTTAACAAAAAAATTCAAATTAGCAGATATGACTTAATTGAATTAAGTGATAAAAATATATCTTATTTTAAAAACAATTATAAATATACCGAATTAAATGCTCGCCTCGAGTTATCAAACTCTACTGAAAACATAAAAGAATATAGACTTGAAGGGGAAATAATATTTTTTAAAGATTACGTTCCTGGAAAACAAAGAACAGAAAATTTTGGTTTTACAATTAATGTTTACGAAGATAAAACTATAACTATTGATAGCGATAATGAATATATTTTTGAAGGAATATACAAAGAAAATGAAAATATTAAATTAAACTTAATCTATTATTCTTATAACGATTCTTTTAGAATAATTTTTGAGAAAAATAATTATAGCGAAAGTATTGGAGAATTTTATTTAACAAACGACAGCCAAGATTTAATTTATTCTTTATATGACGATACAAAATTTTATTTAAACTATAACCAAAATTCGTTTTATCAAAACTTTGGCAAAATAACAGATGCTAACTACGAAATATATCCGGTAATAGGCGGGATAGGTTTAACATATTATAAGCTTTTCCAAATATTTTTGGCACAAAATTATGAAGAATTGGTTAAAGATGAAACGTGGAGCGGAGTTTCTTTTGAAGGCAATTCTGGAATAACTGGGCAGGAAATAAGGACAATGATTTCCAAATATTTTAATGGGGCATTAACAAAGGAAGGTGTTGATTTATTCGTTGAAAAATACATTATATCCGACAATAACAGCAAAGATAATTTTGATAAAACTTTTGAACTTATTCAAGCAGATATTGAAACCTTTTCAGAGAGCTTTATAGAAAATTATCAGTTGTTTATTGACACAGCTGAATCAAAATTAACTTCTGAACAAATAACTGAACTCAATGAGAAAAAAGCAAATTACCAAGAAATAATCAACAAATGCAAAACTTATTATGATGAAACAGTGAGCCTTACAACAAGTGAGTTGAGAAGTTTTCTTATTAATGGATTAAAACCTATTTACGATTTGCTGATGAGCTACTATTTTGATATCATACTTTATGAGGATGTATTTGATGACCCAAATATTACTGAAACAGATTTTTACAATTCGTATTTATGTATGATTTATCCAATTATGCTTGAAGGAATAAACGAATATTTATTTACAAGCGTTAATGCAATTTATAGCTTTGATCCTGATGTAAACAAAGATTTAATTCCTGAAAATATAGATGGGTTTATTGATGCTGGTTGGGATATAAAAAATAAATATGATATAGATGGGAATTACATAGAAGATGACTCAATTTGGGTTTATGAACAAGGAAAGTTGCCAACATTAAGAGAAAATAATGAGGAAATTCGAATTAAAGATTTTGATATAGTATTAAATCCTAATAATTTTGATAAAGATAAATTAATTTGTAGCGATGAAGAAATAATTTTATATTATTATGATGTTGCGGATAAAAATTTATTGAATAATAAGCAACAAGGAATGCTTTTAGAAAAGAATTTAATTAAAATAAGTGATGTTGTTAAGTTTATTAATATTAATGGCGTTCCTGGGTTAAATTTAGGTGAAGAAAAATTTTTAATACAAAGCTCAAATAGAAATGTTATTAGAATTTTAAATGGAGCTATAAATGTTGTTGGAACAGGAAAAACAACATTAACAATAACACCTTTCTTTGGACCTGTGTTTGCCGATAAACCGATAAAAACACTAACTATATATGTTATCTATCCATTTGGAGAAACAAAAATTTATAATGGTATAAGTAGTGAGTCAGGAGTTAACTCCTCTAATCTGCCAATTAATAATAAAGAAGATATTGTTTTCTTAAAGGGAGAAAATAATTATATAACGATAAAAACAGAAAATGAATTAATATTAGAAAATACAACATATAAATATTTAACAAATATTAGTGCATTTGATGTTGTTATTAGCCATTTTAATAAAGATAACGAACTAGTAGTTGACTATTCTAATTTGCAAGATAATGAAAAAAATAACTTTAATGTTTTGGGATTGGCGGGAGAAGATTCCGGTAAATTTATTGAAGGAACTTTAACATTAATTCTAAAAGAGGGAGTTTTAGAAGACACAAATTACAAATTTGAACTTAAAACGCTTTTACAATCAAAATATCAGCCATACAAAAATTTTGAAGGAGATTTAAAAGAATTCATTTCTCAAGTAAATGGAATTTTACTAAATAAATTCACAGAAAATTTCCACTTCAATGTGTCTATTAGGGCTGAAAAACTTTTAGTTTCTATAAAATCTGCCGAAATAGATCCTTCAACGGTTATATCTGCTGATGCAGAATTACATACTAATAGAAATGAAGATTATTTAAAACTAATTATTAGAGATGAAAATGACCAAATAGTTTGGGAAACTAATAATGAAAAGATAAATGACTCATCAATTTTTGATGTTTATGCGCCTAAATTATTTGAAAAAACATCTCCTGCAGATGGCAAATTAAAGGGAAATATTTTAATAAGTGTTAAGGAAAGCAAAAGACCAAATATTATTTCAACGGAAAAATATTTTGTCCATATTACCGATTCACAAGAAAATGTTTCTTACAGTTTTGAATTTGTGCTAAAACCTCAAAAAGTTATAAATGTTGTTTACACACATAATAACAGAACGGATAACTCTACAGAAGATGGAATTGCAATTCAAGATGAACCTAGTTCAATATTAAATCCTGGCGATTTTGGTATTTTAACTATTGGAATGTATCCAACTTATTCCTCATTTAACAGGATTGTAATAGAAAGCGAAATAATTAACGACAAACATTATGTTTTAATGGAACAAATGTATTATAGCGATAATGGATACTTTAAGCCTACCTCAACAACAAGCGGTTATAAGAGTGAAAGAAATGCAAATGTTTTAACAATATATAAGCCAACTGCTACTGTAACTGGTAATAATATTGGTAATATTTTTGTTAAAACGAAAATTTTGAGCGATGTAAAAGAAGGGCTTTATTTCCCGTTAACAATAACCATATATGCAGTGGATGAAAATGGCAATGAATATATTGTTAAAACAGAAACAATTACACTAGTTTCTGAAGTTATTAATGGGGCTAATATTACTATAAACGGCGAAAAAGAGGCAGTTGTTGCCAGAGGCAATAACTATTCTGTTGAAATAAGTGTTGATGAAAATCAGTCGCTTGCGAATTACACATTGGTTGATTATGATAAAGATATAGAATTAGCAAATGATATTGTAACAATAAATTTTAATACCAGCGAATATGAATTAATAGATGGAAGAAAAATTTATACTGGAACATTAAATATAGGCTTAGATGCCGAATTAAATGGAGATGGTATATTTAAAATTCAAACCATAGTTCAAAAAATCATTAATGGCAGACTTGAAAGTTCTACAGATTATGTTGAAGTTAGAGTTGTTGACTTTATTGTTGAAGGTATTAAAATAAAAGGACAAGATGAAAATGACAATGTTTTTAATACACCGGTTGCAATTGAAAAAGATTTAGTTTTTGACTTTATACTTTCAAAAACGCCAGAAAAAATAAGTTCTAATCAAACGGAATCTATAAATAGAATTGAAATGGGTAAAAAAGAATTTATTGAAACATTGGCATTTAAGCAATATTATTACAATGATGTTGACAACAAAATTTATCAATATTTAATTAATACTGATAGGGTCTTTAGCATTGTTGACCAAGATGATAGTAAATTAACTCATCAATCTTTAACACAAAGGACAATAGCGTATGATTTATATTATTCAAGTGACTTAACTCCTTTTATTAACTCTTCAAATGAAGTTCAAGAAAATAGATATTTCACACTAAAATATAATGGAGACAGCAATGGCAATGTTATTGATGCTAATACTTTAAAGGTAATTGGTAAAACAGTTGGAAGCAATAATATGACAATTAGAATTGGCTATAGGCTTCCTAACAGTGATTTTGATCAATACATTACTTACAACTTTACAATTAATGTTCAAACATATTCAGATGAAGATAAGCCAACGCCAATAGAAACAGCAGAGCAGTTTGTTTCTTATCTGCAATCAGAAAATGACCAATATCTAACTTCGAATTTTATATTAATGAATGATATAGTTTTAGAAGATTTTATACCATTTGAAAAAACAAATTTTGAAAGCCTAGATGGAAACAATAAAGTTATTACTATAAAGAACTTTAATTTAACTCAAATGACAAATCAATTAAATATAGGGCTCTTTAAAACTATTTCGCAAAATTCAACTGTTAAAAATTTAGTTGTTAATTATTCGGAATTAGAAAGCATATATGTTGATGAAAATGTTTTTTCATCAGTAAATTTTGGAGGAATTGCGGTATTTAATAATGGAATCGTATATAACTGCGAAGTTGTTTCAATAAATTTAAGTAATACGGAAGCAAATTATAATAATGGAATTAATATATATTTTAATCATGACAATCAAGATGCTTCAAAAAACGAAGAAACAAAGGTTCAAATTGCAGGATTAATTGTTGAAAATTCTCAAACAGGAAGTATTACAAATAGTAGAGTTGGAGGAAAGGGCTATTTTACAAAAGTTGAATATAGCAATGACTCTATAGAAGAAACTGAATATGAATACAACAAGATAAATATAATTGGGCAAGGCAATATTTCCGGTTTTGTTATTTCAAATTCTGGAGTTATTTCGGCTTCATATTTTGCAAATGGATTTATTGAAAACAAGACAATTTCTGGAGAATTTTGCGCAACAGCAGGGTTTGCAATTCAAAATTTACTAGGCGGTGTTATTACAGGTTGTTACGTTGAAGGCACTAGACTTCCATCAGACAACTTAGAAATTTCTATTAGTGGCGGCGGAATTGTTGCACAAGGAGTGTCGGCGGGATTTATTTATATAAATTCTGGAAATATAGCAGATTGTTATTCAAATATAAAATTAGCAGGAAATAGTACAGGCAGATTAGTTTCAGGTTTTGTTTATAATAACACAATAACAGGTATTGTTGCTAGATGTTATTCGGCTTCACAAATAGTTGGAGAGCTTACAACACAAATGCCTTTTACAGGAAAAGATGCAAAAGATAATTCATTACAAGAAAATCCTAACGGAATTGTTAACAGTTATTACATAGTTGAAAAACTTGATACCGATACATTGTTAGAAAAGAAATATAACACGGGAGCAACCGCTATTCAAAAAGCAAATTTAACTGATTCTATTTTCTATGGATTTGCAATGGCATCGGATCAAATTTTAAACAGTGGAATTTGGATTTGGAATACAACTTATGGATATCCTGAATTAATTTCTGCAAATAACATAGCAATTTCTGTTAGAAGAATTATAAAAAATTATTCTTCTATAATTTCTGGAGGGACATCAACACAAAACTTAGATATTTTCCCTTACATACAAGGATATGAATATGGAACTGAAAAAAATCCTATTATAATTAGATCAGCAGATGAATTTAATAGAGTCTTTGGTCAAGAAACAAATTTAAATCCAAATACCTATTATGCAATTAGTCAAATGTATAATAAGGATTTAGGTATTGTTTTTGGAAATTATAGGCTAGTTTCACATATAGACTTTAATAATTTATCTATTGTTGAAAATGTAAAAATTTCTTCATCTATAATGAAATTAACAAATAATGGCGGATACACTGGTGCATTTGATGGAAACGGTTTAAACATATACAATGTTGAAATTGCTTTAGATAATCAAAGTTCTATTGGACTATTCTCGGCATTATCTAATGGAGCGTCATTAAAAAATCTAACCTTAACGGTTATAACAGTAGCTGGTTCTGGAAAAACAGTTTATGCGGGATCGGTTGCGGGATTAGTTCAAGATTCTTATCTTTCTAACATAACAGTTTCTCCAGTTAATGAATCAGGAGAAAATAGATCTAGAATTTCTGGACAAAACATAGTTGGAGGAATTGCAGGTGCTGTTCTAGGAAACTCAAAAATATCAAATTTGGTTTCCAGCATTTCAGTTGTTTCTGGATATAAAATGCCTAACAAAGAAGGAATTGACTATTATACCCAAACAGTATTAAGAAACAATAAAATTGTTGAAAATGGTGTTATTGTTGATCAAAACAGTTTTTATAGCTTTGCTGGTGGCGTTATTGGAGTTTTAGATATTTATGAAGACATAACAGATAATTCTATTACTTTTAGCAATCCAAATGCAATAAGGCTTTCTTATTTTGGCAACAATGTTTCAATTCAAGCATGTTTTGTTGGAGGTGTTGTTGGATATGTTGGTGCTAGTACATATTTAGCAGATGCAAGCTTTATTCTAACAGGAGATCGAAGTTCTTTAAATCAGAGATTAATATCCTACAATAATACAATAGGAGGTGTTGTTGGTATTAATTACGGAGAGTTATTCGAACTTAGAATTGAATATGAAGATGAAATACAACAAATTATAGAATCAAATATGGAAAATTATTATAATAACAACAGCAACATATTCCGTGGGAATACAAAACTTTATAATTCAACGGGCGACAGTCTCGAATATATTGGGGGATTAGTTGGCCAAATGAAAAAAGGCAGCTTAAGTGTTTCTTATTCTAGAGTTGATGTTTCAGCATCGGCTAGTGATTATGCTGGTGGAATTATTGGCTTAAACGAGTCTTCAACCGAATTCGTTGAATTGTATTCTTATGGAGACGTTGATGGGAAAACAGCAGGTGGAATTATTGGTTTAAACCGTGCAAACGCAAGTTTTGATAAATGTGTTGCCTTCTCTTTCTATTCAAAAGACAACACTAATATAAACGATGCTATTTCCAGCGCGAATGACTTTAACTCTGGTAATTTAACTTTAAATGGTTATAGCGTTGATGAGAAAACTATTGTTGATGATGAAACTATTGTTGAGGTGATAACTCATACATTTACATTTACTAATGGAATTACTCTTAAAATTTCAAATTCAGGTGTTGAAAATCCTAATTATTATTACATCATTAAAGATGAAATCACAGAAAAAGGTAGCATTACACAATGGCATTTAGCAAATGTTGTTGTATACACTTACAATGAGGATTCTTTAAGTTATGTTTTAGTTAAAGAAAAACTTTATAATGATCCAGACAGAGCATTCTTATACTATTATAAAAATGGAGAAAGTAAAGAATATGTAATGTATGAGGGACTAGATGGGAAATTGTATAAATACAATAGCAATCCCGAATCTGAAATTGTTTTTGGTGATACAAAACAAAATCTTGAGGTTGTAAAAGAAAATAATGATAAAATATTTAATGAAAATGTAGATTTTGAATTATCTAGCGAAGATTCAAGCAAAATTGATAGCCTAATTCTTAAAAATATTGGTGGATTAGTTGGCGAAAATTTAGAAACAGCAACAGTTGCAGTTTCTGGAATAACACAAAATAGCGTTTATGCTAACAAGTTATTTAACTACAATGGCTATAACATTTTAATTAATTTAGAAAACATAGAAAACAAAGAAAAAGTTTTAAATTTAACTGTTAATTTAAATGATTATAGAGGCTATGAGCTAGACGCCCAATTAGTTAACAAAATGTTTTTTGGTAGTGATTGGAATCCGGAACTTTGGGAGCTTAAAGACAACTTGCTCTTTCCAACTTTTAACTATCAAATAACTAAAAAGGTTTTATACATTGAAAAACCTTTAGATATATTAAAGATTAAAGACTATTGGAAAATAGATAATGTTGTTATATTTGGTGATGATCCGGCAACAGTTTTTAATCCATATAAATACAGCGCTGCTGATCGAACAACTTGGGGAGAATTTACTAAAGAAGAGTTGGTTGGTTTAGAAGTTGCAGATAAAAAGGTAATTTTAGATTTTGATGCAATAAGAGATAAATTTTTAATAGGATACAGCGACTATTATTTCAGCAGATTTTTAGGCAGAATGTATGGCGAAGCCAATAGCGGGAATTACAATTTCGTTTTAAAAAATGTTGAAAAAGCATTGTTTAACTTAGTTT
Organism: Candidatus Gastranaerophilales bacterium; assembly: GCA_944323215.1. Classification (GTDB taxonomy): domain Bacteria; phylum Cyanobacteriota; class Vampirovibrionia; order Gastranaerophilales; family Gastranaerophilaceae; genus CALUTH01. The sequence continues at coordinate 13,888 of CALURS010000002.1, forward strand.
ACGGAGGAGAAATTTCTAATTTATCTTTTACAAATGCCGATAGAGAGACATTAAATCCAATTTTAGCAAACAGGATTGATGCATATACAGATTTAACAAATTTACACTTTAAAGATATTAAAATAAAAAGCGAAAGAAAGGTTTCTGGAATTTTAGCTAATGAAATGATAAACATTGTAAACTTGCAAAACATTAGTATTATAAATTCTAAGATAATATCCGAAACTAAAGAAGAAATAAGTGCGGGAGCAGTTGCGGGGGAAATTGATAATAAAGATGCAGTAAATGTTGAAAACTTCAAAATTTACATAGAAGATTTTAATATAACTGTTAAAGATAATATTCCGGCGAATGTTGGTGGTGTTTTTGGTAAATCTAAAGGATCTTTTACAATTTCAAATGTAGTTATTGAAAATTTTAATATAGTAATTAAGAGTGATACAAATAACAATAATCAAACAAATTCAACCGATCTAAATAGTTATTATGGTGGTTTAGTTGGTAATGCTTCTGGTGGTGATTACACAATTAAAAACATAAAAGATGATGAAGATTATAATATTGTTGAGGGAGTAAAAATTTCTATTGGTAATGGAGATGTTACCTATGCAGGTTTGTTGTTTGGTAATGTTGAAACATTAACAATGTTATCTAATAACTCTGATTACTCAATAATTGTTAGCGGGGCAATTAATAGTTTGGAAGACAGCAGTTCAGCAATTAGAGTTGGCGGTGTTGCAGGCCAAGCAGGAACTGTTAGCGCAGAAAATGTTGAAATAAATTACAATCTAATTGAAAAAGAAATCGAAAAAGATATCGAGTTAATATTCAACACTTATTCAACAACCACAACCACAAGCACAAGCACAAGTACAAACACAACCTCAAGCGATACAATTTCATCATTTGGAGGAATGATTGGCTTTGTTACCGGAGAAGTAACATCCCTTAAAAACATTTCTTTTAACAACAATAAATCTATAAACATAAAATCTATAAACATAACAAATCAAGATGAGAAAGAAGATAAAATTGTTATAGTTGGTGGAATAATTGGAACTGCTATTGGTGGAATTGGAACTGCTAATGTTGAAACTGAAACTGCTAATGGTGAAACAAAAGAAAATTCAATAGGCAATATAACTTCAAACATTAATGTTTCTGTTGATTACGAGAATGGAACACAATATGTTGGCGGATTTGTTGGCGGAGCATATTCAAATTCTTATATTACAGATGTTAGATTTAGCGGAGAAATATTAATAAAAGGCGTTAAAAATTTATACGCTGGTGGAATTCTTGGCTGGGGTTTATATAGCGATAAAAAAACAAATATTTCTAACTGTAAGGTTAGCGGAAACATTAGCATTAATGGAGCAGAAACAACAACAAGTGAAGCAAAAACTTATTCATTAAGAGAAAGCCAAATTTATGTTGGCGGAATTGCTGGGGCAATTATCGATGGAAATATTTCAAGCAACTACGCTTGGGGAAATGTTGAAATTAATAAAGAAGTTGAGCTTTTCGACGGCAATAATTATTCAATTTCAAAATTGCAAGTTGGAGGAATTTTAGGCACGGTTTCAAATAAAATTAAATTTACAGAAAACTATAGTTTAACATCAATTTATATAATTCAAAGAGCATCACAGCATTTTGTTCAAGCATTAATTGGTTATCAAATGAGCGAGGATAAAATTGTTGACGATAAGGACAATAAGGACAATATGAACTATTATTGCCATCAAATTAACCTTGCAACCGATAGTTTTGGCGAAAATTTATACTATAATAAAACGAATGGAATTCTTTCATATTTTAGTAGTGTTAAGGCTGAAGGAGAGGCTGATGGAAGCAAATTAAATCCAACAACAGTTGATTGGAATTCTATTTCATTTGACCCTGGCATGTATTATGTTCTATCATCTAACATAAATGTAACAACAAGCAAAAAATTAAATGGACATTTGGTTGGCGATGGATTTACAATAACATCTAAAATAACACCATTTACAACTATATATGGATATGTTTCTGGATTTAAGATTAATCTTAATTCTGAAACAGAAGGAAAAAGTGAAGCTGGAACAGTTGTTGACAGTGAGGATCTTTCGCCAAGCGGAGTTGCAACAACAAACAACGGAATTATTTTTGCGGTTTTGGTTGAGGGACGAGGATATAAAGATGGAAACAACAGTTTTGGCAATGTGTTGTATTCAATTAATTCTGGAATTGCAATCGAAAATAATGGTTTAATTTCAGATAGCGGAGTTGTTTTAAATGTTAAATCTGCTTATGCTGGAATTTCAGCAAACAACACAGGGGTAATATCAAATTCTTATGTTACAGGAGCCGTTCATCAAGGCGCAATATTGGGATTTTCATATTATTATTTGCTACCTAGACAGGAAGGAGCAGTTATTAATAGTTACACCGCAATTAAATCAATTTACCCGAGCTCTCGGGCTATCAAAACTGATCATTTCTTCTATGATAAATATGCAACAGAGAGAGTTTCTGGAAATGGCAGTAAAGACACAAACTACATGTCAACCGTTAATGGAAATAAGACAAGTATTTTAACAGAACCAGATACAGAAGAAGAAGTGAACCGCCTTTTAGGTGATATCTGGAAACAAGATTCAAGTATTAACTTTGGATATCCATATTTAGGTAGCAGAGCTTATGAAGGGTTTGAATATTTAGCTTATTCTAGTAAAAAGGACGACAAAAACGAAATTCCAAATCCTGGAAAATTAGCTCAGTTACAACATTCTGAAACTGGAACGGGCTCAAATAAATATTCAGACTGGAAGGCAAAGTACGTTTTGCTTGCAGATATGAATTTAGCCGTTATATATCCTGAAAATAATTTGAAAAACTCATTTATTGCGAAATTTTCTGGAATATTTGACGGCAATAATTATCACATTTATAACATTCCAAGTATAAAAACACCAAGTGCAGAAGCAACAACAGAAACTGGATTCTTTGGGGAAAATTCGGGGACAATAAGAGATATTCATTTTATTTATAAAAATGAAGCAACAATACAAGAGGGCAAATATGTTGGGGGAGTTGTTGGGATAAACAATGATGGCCGGCTGATTAACATAACATCTTCAGGCGCACAAATACAAGGGGGCCAATATGTTGGGGGAATAGTTGGCTCTTCAACGGGAACATCTTATTTCAGCTATGTTTATGGCGCTGTTAACTTTAACAAGGTTTTAGAAGGAGAAGTTGTTGGCGGAATTGTTGGAGAAAGCGACAACACTGCTGGCAATGCGGTTTCAAAGTCGACAAATTATGGAGAAATTAGCGGAAAAATCGCTGGCGGAATTGTTGGAATTTTCAAGAAAAACACAGTTAGCTCGTGCTACAATTACGGAAATGTAACAGAAACCCAAATCGCTGGCGGAATTGTTGGGCAAATAGATGGAGATGGTGTTACGGTAACCGGTTGCTACAACGAGGGAAACATAACCGCAGAGCAATCTGCCGGCGGAATTGTTGGAAGCAATATAAAACAAATAACAACAGTAGTTAGCTCATTGGATTCAATAAGTATAAACAGGAACGAAAGTGCTTCACATTCTGAAACAATTTTTACTATTGGGAAAATGACTTTAGGAGTTGAAATTAGAAATTGGACTGGAGGAAGTAAAGCTACAACATATATTTATTTAGAAAACACAAAAGACTCAAATTCGCGAATAAGAATATATACTGCCGGAGCATTTAATGTTACTGACAACAAGACTGAAGATGGACTTATGAAGAGCTATTACTATATGAACAAGGATAATACAAGTTTGACAATAAATATAAATCCATTTTACACTCTTACGATAAGGTCCATTTACTATTATTTTCAATTTGCTGAAGACAGCCTTAACTATTCTAATAGCTTTCACATGACTGACATTACTCTTACTAAAAACTATAGCACGGTTGGAACTATGACGGATAATTCTTCTGTGGGTAAAACAACAGTTAATCTTGCGAATAACTTTAATATAGTAACACCGGCAGGAACATTATATCAAACTGGAATATTTATTGGGGATAATGGTAGTATGTACTGGTTACAAAGAGGGGAAGGTAACTTGGGGACAATAGATTTATCCGATAATAGCATAAAAGGAACAATCACTTATAAAGAAGGAGAAAGTTTAAAAGTTGATGATGGCTATACTTTTACTCTTCCTGGCGAGAATGTTTGTGAAATAACTAAATCCGAAGCAAATATTAACACTGAACATTCTTGGGCAGAACATACGTCAGAGCCAAAAAGCTTTGAGGTTAATGGTGAAAAATATTTTGATGTTTACACTGCGAAAGAGCTTGCATGGATTGCAAAAAATATTAATGAAGAAATTGCTAATAATGTAACAATTTATTTAAGGAATGATATTGACCTAAGTGCTTACCCTTGGGTTCCAATTACAGTTCTTTATAAAAATTTTATAGGAAATGGCTATGTGGTTTATGGGCTTGGGAAAAGTCCAAGATATCAATATAAAAGTTCTTGTCCATTATTTGATGACGATGTAGATATAGTTGGTAATGCAGGTATTCAATTTAGATAATAAAAACTTTGTGAAGAAAGAATGGAGAAAAGTATGAAGAAGAGAATTTTGAGTTTTATTGTTTTAATTTTGGTTGCGGTTTGCGGAGGCATTTTTGTTGCCTGTGGCGGAGGCAATCCTTCTATTAATGCTAAAGTTATTGTTAACTCTGGGTTAGACAAGCAAGTTAACCAAGAAATTTTAGATTCTATTTCTTCTGAACTTTCTCTTTCAAATTTAGAAATTCAAAATCTTGCTTCTGGAACAGGATATGATAATTCTGTTTTAGATCAAAAATCTGTTTCACTTATTGTAGACAGTCAATCGAATTCTTCTAGAGAAATTATTGTTGAGTTTATTGGATTTAATGAAAACGAAACAAGTGTTGTATTTTCGTCGGATTCAAAGTGTGTTGACATTTCAAATGTTGAGTATATTTCTACTAACAAAGCAAAAGTAACATTGAAGGCTGTTTCTGCCGGAACTGCAGAAATTTATGTTAAAACAGGAAGATACAATAAAACAACTACCTTCACCGTTAAATGCATAGAAAAATTACAAAGTTTTTCTGTTAAATCAAATGCTGTTATATATTTAGAGAAAGGAAAACAACTTGAAATTAATCCAAGCGATTATTTAAATTTTTATCCTTCAAGTTCTAACTTTACCGACGTTGAATTCTTTGATAAAGAAATAGCCTTAACAGAGAATAATAAAACAGTTTTGTCAACTGAATGGCATGAAGGGGTTACAGGAGTAATTTCTGAAAGCAAAGAAATTTCAGTTAAAGCTAAAAGATTAGTTGGGGGGGCTAGTGTTCAAACAATTTCCGTTATAGTTGTAGACAGTTTATCTAATCTTGAAATGAAAAAGATGGTTTATGATAGCAATGGAAGCAAAAATTATGTTAATCTAGAAAACAATTCATTATTAACATCAATAAGAAATGTTTCGAATGGGGATATTAATTATGCTATAAGGGAAGTTTTTGTTATTGTAGACAATGCCGAAGAAAATCTTCAAATTTCTGCAAAAACGAATTTAGACGAAGAAAACATTTTAATTGTTCCAACTTACAAAGAACAAATTACAAATTTAAATTATGAGACTGCAGAATATTTTAATTTAATCGACACGACCAGGGAGAAGTTTTCAACGTGGGTTTATAAATTTGAATTCAAGTATGAAGGCTATTCTGAATATCATGTTGAATTTAAGTTTAGTTCTAATGGTTATAAATATGACAACGTTTTAGGATTAGATGTTGAATTTAAAAGTGCTTCTAATATGATTAATTTAATTAACACCATAGATTCAACAATAGAAAACGACTTTAAAATATATGACAATTATGTTGGAGTTGCTGGGTCGAAGTTTTTAATATCAACTAATAAAAGCGATGAATTTAGTAAAGCAAAACTGCTTTTAAGATTTGGTGGAGAAGCTGTTGACAAATTTGTTTTATATGATTTGCAAGGAAACATAAAAGTAAATGATAATGGAGTTTATTCCTTTTCAAACGAAGAAACATTTTTTATTAAAGCAGTTAGCGGCAGTTCAAGGCAGGATCCGTATAAAATAACAGCAGAAGTAACATACACTTTTGAAAATATCCAATTTAAAACATCAAAAGAAATAAATTTGTATTCAATTAATTCTCCAACGGATTTTGTTTTTAAGAATGGGGAAGGGGAAATTAATAGCTATAATTTTGATTTAAACACTTCTGGGAAAATAATTTCTGGAAATAAGCAAACTTCAGATTATGATTTAATAAATGAACTAACCTTAATTATTGAAGGAAGAATAGATTCAGTAGTAACTGGCAAGATAACGGATTTTGTTATTAATGATTCATCTGGTTTATTACAAATTGAAAAAACAGCAAATGGCGAAATAAAAATAACAGCTAAAAAAACCGGAACAGGGAAATTTACTGTATATTTAGGCAACGGCATTAGCAAAGATTTTCATATAGTTGTTATAAACAGCTTGAGCGAAATAGATGTATATTTGCCACAAGCAAATCAAAATAGCAATATAATATCCATCATCGAAAATTATATAATTAATGATGTAAATTATGATCAATATGCAATAGTAAAAAATAACTCCCAAATCCCTTTAATAATCGATTACAAAGGGGATATATTATCTATTCAAATTAATGACAACCTTGAAAATTTTGAACTTATTAAAGATAAAATTCAAATAAAAAATGAATTTAACAAACAAGAACTTGTAGTTAAAATTTTGTTTAACAGCATAGATGAAGATGGACAAATAATTGAAAATACAGTAGAGGTTCAAAAAATTTTATTAACATCTATAACCCAAATTGAAAATTTTGAGATTTCAACGAACAAATCAAGCAACAATTTCGATTTATATGACTATTCTAGTGTTGGCTATTATAACAAAGATCAATCTGAGGCATATATTTATGTGAATATTTTACCAGAATCTATTAAATATGAAACAATATCAAAAATAAAATGGACAACAAATTATCCAAATTCAACAATAAACTATTACAGCAATGATGGAATTATTGAAATAACAAACGAAGTTTTTTCATTTATGTTTTATCAAACAGGAAATAATGCAGGAATGGGAATCTTGCAATGTAATGTTAAAAGCGAAGAATTATTTAATAGCAACGGAGATTTAAATTTTGGCAAAATATCGCTTACTGCAAGTTTTTTCATAGATGATGAAGATAGTTTTGGAAATTATTTTAAAAACATATATTTTACTGTTAAAAAAGCTAGAACAGTTGAGGTTATCGATAGTTCTCTTTCAAAAATTAATTTAGATCCATATTCTACTGAAGCAAATATTGTAATCAATACATATCCTTTAAATTCAAAAAATAATGAACTTGTTTATATATTTGCGCCTTTAACTCCTGGATTGCCTGAAAACGCAATATTAATAAAGCCAATAGAGAATGCAATTAATGTTAAGCTAAATTCTTCAATAGGCGGGGAAGGTGTTTTAAGAATTATTGCAAAAGATAGTTATTCCAGTGCTTCAACTTATAAAACTTATTTGGAAATTCCAGTTAACATTGCAGATGGAAGCGAAGCTTTCCCTTATGTAATTTCAAATTCAACAGACATAGAAAAAATGATTGAAACTGAATTTAATTATTATTATATAATTAATGGAAAAATCGATTTAACAAATGTTAGCTGGGAGGCAGGCAAATATGTTCTAGGCGGAAAAATAATTGGAAAAAACAATGCCAAATTTGTTAATTATCAAATAAAATCTTGTTATTTTAATGAAAACAACGAATACTTTTCAGGTTTATTTAAGGACATTTCCGAAACTGGTTTGATTGAAAATGTTTCTTTTGAAAACATATCAATTAACTTAGATTTATCTACTAAAACGGAAGAAACCAATGCATCAATTGGTTATATAGGATTGCTTGCGGGTAGAAATAAAGGAACAATAAAAAACGTTTCAGTTAGTATTGGTGGCAATGAAAACAAGATAGAAATTAAGGATTCTTACAACATCAATATTGGAGGAGTTGTTGGAATTAATTATGGGAATATTTTAACTACTATTAATTCTAATTCAAAAAATACTAGATTAGTAATTTTTGAAAATGAAAATGGGCTTAATATAATAGAAGACAAATCAGAAGGAAACAATTCCCATTCTCTTTATGTTGGGGGAGTTGTTGGCCAAAATCTTGGCGGACGCATAGAAAGAACAATAGAAGGCAATTTAACTGAATTTAACGATGACTTTGCTACAGCAATAGTTAATATTAAAATTGCAACGAATCCATCAACAACTTCAACTGAAGGTGTTGGAGCAGTTGCGGGTAATAATAGTTCAATAGGAGGAGGATTAGTTGAAAATCCAGGAATTTATGGTGTTTCCGTTTTAGGATTAATACAAGCCGAAAATTTATACAATGTTGGTGGAATTGTTGGAAATAATTCGTTAAAGGTTGAAAGAGCAACTTCACAAGTTCAAGTTATTGGAGGAAATAATGTAGGAGGTGGAGTTGGACAAAATTCTGGAGAATTAACTTCAATTTATATTGAAAACATTAACAGTGGTAGGCCAAAAATCTTAATAGACGGCGAAAATTATGTTGGTGGAATTGTTGGATATATGAACGGCGGACAGCTAACTTATTCCTACTTCATTTCATATTTTGCAGGCGAAAACATCGAAAACACAGATCTTGCAGTAGAAGATTCTAATTCAGGTTCTTATTGGGGTTTAATTGTAGGTAATGTTATTGATGGAACAATAAACTATGTTGTTGCAATCGCAGATGCAGATAGCAATAACACAACTGGAGAATCAAACATTGTTTCCGAAAACTATGCTATTTATAGTAAAGATAGTAAGGTTCCAACAAAATATAGCAGTAATTTAGAGAACAAAACAAGAGAAGAATTAAAATCAACCACAGGTTTTGAGTTTGTTTTCCTTCCAAGCGAAAACATAGATATTAAGTTAACTGAGAATGACAATGGATATTGGAAAAATGTTGGTGGGCATTTAAATGGCAATAATAATGTTGGCTTCTTCTTGTATTATTTTAATTCAACAGCTAACAGGGTTAATGAAATTGTTGATTTGAATTTTGCAGATTTATCTAAGCTTATAACAAGCAGTGTTGGAAACAAATATTCAGTTATTAGTGAAAATACAGATGTTTTGGAAATTTTTGGTGGGAATTTAATTATTAAAAAACCTGGAATTGCAATTTTAAAAATAACCTCTCCATATGTTGCTGATGTTAAACAAAGTGTTTATATTAAAATTGTTAATTATTCTAACAATATTTCTGGATATTTTGACCAAAATAAGCAAAATGAAATTACAAGCGAAGAAACATTAGACGCAGAAGAAACTGTAATGTTATATTTTGACTTTTTAGACAAATACAACATTGATGAATTTGCATCACCTCAAGATATTAATCTTTTGTTTGTTGCAACAAACGAAAGCCAAACTTTTGTTATTAAAGCAGGAGAAACTGTTGAAAATGCACCGTTTAGCATAACAAAAATAAGTTATAACACTTATCAATTTGTTCCAAACGGAACAACAGGAGAATATAAAATTTCCATAATACCTTATATTGTTTTTGATAATGGAGAAGTTGAGTTAATTTCGTATATTGAAGATAACCAAACAATTAAATCTAGCCTTAATTTACATGATGTTATCGGAAATTTAATTGGTTTGGAAAGAAATCTTTCTGTTGAAAGCGTAATAGAATTTACTTTAAACATAGAAAAAACAACAAAATCGATTAATCTTTCTAAAGATTCTATAACTACAGAACCGTATTATATTAAAGATGTTGAAGTTAGTTTAGATTCTAACAAGGTTGACGAAGTTTTGACAATTTCTGTTAAAGATTTAAATAATAATTCGGTTTCTGGCATTGTTGGAATTAGCATAAACGGAATAAACGAGTTTAATTATGTAGGAGAAATAACAGTTAAAAATATAAATTGTCAAACAAATGGCAAATTAACTTTTTATTTTAAAATGAAAGATGATGCTAAAGCATTTGATGTTACACAAAGTTACATTATTGAATTTAGAACATCAAATGGAAAAATTGCAAAATTAAGACTTAATTACGAGCCGCAAGAAGTTCTAACTATATCATCAAATTTATATCCATTAAAAAATGAGCTAGACAATGATTTTAATTTTGAAGGAGAATTTTCTTATATACCTACTGGAACTATTATCCCAGGACAAAATTCTTTAATCGAGTTTCAAATTATGCCTGGATTCACATACTTTGATACTATAGAAATTATTAATTCGAGCAACAACCAATATAACTTACTTTTTGATCTTTACGATAGAACTAATAAAGCAGCAATACCATCTAAAATGATTGAAAATGGAATTTCAATTAGTAGAAATTTAATTAAAAATGGATTTTTTAGTTTAAGAACATTTGCAGATCAAAGATTATATGATAATTCTTATATTTCAATTGTGATTTTATTAAAAGACAAAGAAGGAAATGTTATAGGCTCACCTATTGAAAAGCAATTTTATGTTGAACATCTTCCAGGTGTTAGCATAACAATAGATGGAGTTTCGAGCGGCAACAGTCAATCTAATCCATTATTGCTTGCCGAAGGAGTAAAGTATAATTTAGATGTTAATATAAAAAATTATTCAACAGGCAATTTCGTTGCAAATGGTGCTGTTTACAATGACGGTCAAATTGTTTTTGAAATTGGCGGGGCTTGGGCAAATGCAACAATTTTAAAAAATTTAGATGGAACATATGCTTTGCAGGTTAATGAAAACTTAGATTTATCAAAAAACGGCGGAATTGTTCAAATAAAAACATATGGAATTAACGAATGGGGAGAGAAAAGCAAAGAATCAATTTTATATATTAAGATAGTAAAATTTGTTGTTAAAAGTTCAGAAAATTTAGGAGATATTGTAAAAGGTGTTGTTGATAATGTTTATGCTTCTGCGACTGGAAACACTTTAAAGTTGGAAATTTCATTGAATTCTGACATTTTAATTTATAATAAAAATAATGAAAAAACTAAAAATCTAGTTGAAAAATTTTTAAAATCGCTTTCTTCGTCGGAAGTTGCCTGGGCTTTTAAAGATTTGCTTAATTCAGATAACTGGATAAGAATTAATTCTATAACCGAAAGCTACACAACAAAAAATGGAGCATTTGAAATCACTTATAATTCAGAAACGGGAGAAGCTGTAATAAAATTCAAAAAGACCGAATCCGTTGATGCATCAACATTAAAAATTAGATTTAATGCATATTTTGAATATGAAGATGGAATTCCAAAATTAGCAACAGGTTCTTCATCAAACAAATTTTCTTTAAGTCAGGAATTTGGTTTTAATATTACAGAAAAAACAGAATTAAGAAATCCTTTTCCTATTTACACATACGAACAATTTTTAGATATGCGAGAAGGAAATTATTATATATTAATGAACGATATAACCCTACCAGAAAACTTTACTCCAATTAATACTTTAATTGGCGGATTAGATGGCAACAATTATAAAATAAACATTTCTAGAACAATATTAACTGGAGATGAAAATAACACGAGTTTGGTTTTTGGCATTTTTAAGAGAACAAATACAAACTGCATATTAAAAAATATTAGAATATATGTAAGAAACAATTTAGAAATATCAACATATAATTATTCTTCTATTATATATGGATTGTTGGTTGGAGAAAATAACGGAATTATAACCAACTGTAGCATTGAAGGAGAGGATTTATCTATTATTAATCTAAATTTATTTGGTAAAGCATCATCTCAAAGTGTTAACAATCAAGTTGGTGGATTAGTAGGTTTAAATTATGGAGATATATCGAATTGTCGCATTGAAACGGGAATTTCTGTTAATAGTTCTCAGCTTGTATCAACAGGCTATTTACCTGCAAATGTTGGGGGAATGGTTGCTGTTAACCAGTATTCTGGAACAATAACATCTTCTTACGTAAATGCAAGGATAGAAAACAACTCTGCCGGTTCTTCAATAGCAATAACAGGAGGATTTGTTGCAAGCAACGATTTAGGAGGTAAAATATTCTCTTCATACACAAATGGCGAACTTGTGTTCCCTATGAGCAGTACAGATTTAAATAATTCATTAGCAATAGTTTATTCGGCATCTGGAAAAGCTAGCGGTTTTGTTTATTTTAACAATGGTGAAATATCAAATTGCTATTCAAACATACCAGTTAAAGCCACAGCATCTAGCGGTTTTGTTTATCAAAATGAATCAGAAGGAGTTATTTCGTATTGTTATTCAACTTCGGCATTGCAAAACAGTGCAACCAATGGCGGGTTTGTTGGAGTTATTCCTGGAACAACGCAAGACGAAAGCATGATATTAAATAACGGAACATTTAGGAACTGTTATTATTGGGAAGGGGAAGAAGAAGGCGATTATAATTTTGGTTTAGGGAAAAATGAAACACAGGGATTGGATAGCCTAACTAAAGATGATTTTAAGAACAGAAATAAATTTGTTGACTATGCTTTTAGCACGGACTCAGATAAAACATTAGGTATTTGGTTTATGGCTTCTGCAAGCGGAGAAACTGATTTTATAAACAATGGCGAAAAAATGAAATTTTTTACAGAAATTCCTCAATTAGTTTCTCCAAACATTTTAGTATTTGGGCATAAAAAACTTTTAAAAACAGAATATAATGAAGAAACAGATATGACAGTTTATTATTATCAACAAGATAGCAATTATCCTGAAGGAAGCAAATATAATCCTTTTATTGTTGCTTCACAAGAGGATCTCGAATATTTAGCATCAAATCAATCCGGATTTTTAAATGGGAACTTAATAAATTGCGAGTATGTTAGATTGGTTTCTGATATAATTTATAAAGGACAAAATTTAAGCGGTTTATATAAATATTCATTTTTAGGAAACATTGAAGGAAATTCATACACTATTGGAAATTATGCGATTGACAGCTCTATTATGGCAGAAAATGGGGGATTTTTTGCAACAATAGGAACAATGCAAAAACAAGGTGGAATTTTAAAAAATATATCTTTTAAACCAAAATATATTAGTTTAACAAATTGCAATTCTGTTGGAGCAGTTGCAGGAACATTATATAGCGGAGCTTTAATTAATATAGATGTTGATGGAAATGTATATAATAGCGAAATTAACGGGTTAACAATATTGGGAAAAAATATAGTTGGGGGAATTGTTGGAACGGCAGAAGGAGATTACACATTTAAAAATTTAAAATCTAATATATCTGTTAATTCAACTTATCGTTCAAATTTAAACGGACATTCTTATCAAGAATATTTAAAAGCTTCAATTTCAAAAATTTCCTATTCTGGATTAATTGCCGGAGTTGTTTCCGGATATGGAAAAATATACTACAATGAAGCCTTTGGAGATAATGTTTCCATTGCAGAAAATGCTGGATTATTGTTTGGATATGTTGGAAAGAACGTAATTGCAGAAAAATTAATTGCTACAGGGTCATATGAACAAAAAGTAAAAGCAGATGTTTACGGGGGAGTTATTGCTGCTGTAAATCTAGGATTGATATCTAATATATCTATAGTTGGAGATTCAAGTTCAAGTTATGATGGATTTTTTGCTATAAACAATTATATTCCTTTAGCTATAGGAAATATTGTTGGCTATATGGCAGGTGGCGAAGTTAATAATGCAACAGTTGTTACAAATCTTATTGCAAACTCAGGTGTTGAGTCTTTAGGCGGAGCAGTTGGATTGTTTAAAGCAGGAAAAATCAGTGAAGTTATAGTTAAAGGAAACATAAGTGGAGGCTATAAAATTGGTGGAGTAGTTGGGCAAATCAGAGAAATTCAACAGGGAAGTAAAATGATTATCCAGAACTGTTTTCATTCCGGAGTCCTTTCATCAACCTCATCATCTAATATTGTTTCTGTTGGAACGGTTATAGGTTTTATTTCAAACTATTCTGATGAGAAATCTGGGGGAATAACCGTTAGTGTTGGGGAAGCTATATCTAACCCACAAACAGTTGTATCTATAATTGCTGATAATGATTTTATAAATGAAATTGCCGAAGGCCTTGAAGCGGGAGAATACACAAAAGACTATAGGGTTATAACCTATTCATCGTCAACCTTAACAGAAGTTTGGATAGGAATTGCAGTAGGCGAAAAAGGCGGATCTTTTGAAAAAGCTCTAATAGAACATTCATTTCACATTTACAATTTGCAAATATCTGGCGATAAAGTTTATGCACCATTATCGGAAACGATTAAAATAAATGGGGGGGGGGAATAATTTAATATAAAAAACAAATTTAACGATGTTTTATAAAAAAATAATATATTTTATAAAAAGTTGTTGACATATTTTTAAAATAGTGTTAAAATCCTAATCTGTATAGGCTAAAGTGGATAAGTATTGGATATTTTTACTTATTAATAAATTTTAAAGGCAAAAAAAACTTTTTGCCACTCTTTTTTTTGCTTATAAGGAGAAATTATGATAGAGACAATGGTTAAAAAAATTAAATGTGGGAAAGCAGAACGTTATTCATTTGGTAAGGTTGAAGAATTTTGTCCAACTCCAAATTTATTAGACATTCAAAAGCAAACATATAAAAAGTTTTTAGAAACGGGAATTAATGAGGTTTTAGAAGAATTTTCTCCAGTTGTTGATTACAGTGGCAAGGGGAAGCTTTATTTTGTTTCATCATCTATTGAGGAAAAAAGTAAATTTTCTCGTAACGAATGCAAAAGAAGAGGAACATCTTATACTGTTCCTTTAAAAGTTAAAGCAAAATTTGTTGTTGAAGATTCAGGAATTGTTAATGAACAAGAAGTTTTTATGGGTGATATACCTTTAATGACAGAAGAAGGCTCATTTATATTTAATGGCATTGAAAGAGTTGTTGTTTCACAAATTGTTAGGTCGCCAAGCGTTTATTTTACTTCAGAAACGGCGGACAATGTTCAATATTATAAAGGGCAAATGATTCCTACAAGAGGAATGTGGCTAGAATTTGAACAAGCTGCAAATGACGTGATAAAAGTTGTTATTGATAGGGGAAGCAAAGTTACACTTGGTGTTTTTCTTAAATGCTTCGGATATACCAATGATGAAATATTAAAATTATTTGGAAATAACAAATATGTAAAAATAGTTTTGGATAAGGAACCTCAAACAACACAGGAAGAAGCATTAATAGAATTTAGCAGGAAAACCAGGCCAACCGAGGTTCCATCGGCAGAATCAACAAGGAGTTATTTAAATTTATTTTTCTTCTCAGATCAGTATTATAATTTGGGAAGAGTTGGTAGATATAAATTCAACAAAAAGCTTTCTATTGCAACAAGAATTTCTAATCATGTTTCTGCTGAAAATATTATATTTGAAGATGAAGTTTTAGTTAAAGCAGGAGAAATAATTAAACCAGAGATTGCAAGGGAAATTCAAGATCGTGGAATAAACGAAGTTTGGATAAAGTTGGGAGACACTAAACATTTAATAAGAGGGAATAATAGGGTTAAACTATCAAAAGTTTTTCCATGTAATGAAGAAGAGCTTGGAATTTTAGAAGAAGTTTATTATCCAACTTTAATGCAAATATTAAAAGATAATAAAACTAAAGAAAAAAGGTTAAGTGCAATTAAAGAAAATGCTAAACAATTAATGATAACAACATTAACTATTGATGATATTTTGGCAAGCATAAGCTATTATTTGGATATTTTAGCTGGAATTGGTGAATTTGATAATATCGACCATTTATCAAATAGAAGAATTCAATCTGTAGGTGAGTTATTGAGAAATGCTTTCCGTTCAGGGGTTAATAAGCTTTGTGCAAATATGAAAGAAAGTTTACAAGGCAAAGATTTAAGTGAGGTATCCCCAAGTCAAATAATAAATCCAAGACCAGTTAATAAAGCTTTAAAAGATTTTGTTGCGTCTTCACAGCTTTCTCAGTTAATGGATCAAGCTAACCCTCTTTCCTCTTTAACTCAAAAAAGGAGAGTTTCCGCTGTTGGACCTGGTGGAATTAAAAAGGAAAGAGCTAGCGATGAAGTTCGTGATATTCATTACACTCATTTTGGAAGAATATGCGTTATAGAAACTCCAGAAGGACAAAGCATTGGATTAATCAGCACATTAGCTTCATATGCAAGAATTAATGAATATGGTTTTTTAGAAACTCCATATAGAAAAGTTGATAAAGAAACCGGCATTATTTCTAAAGAAAGTGAATATATGATGGCTGATGTGGAAGATACATCTTATATCGCACAATCAGTTGAGCCAATAACACAAGATGGAAGATTTTTAAACGATAGAATAATTTGCAGACATAAAAATACAGTTGTTGAAGTTCCAAGAAAAATGGTAGATTATGTTGATGTATCCCCTAGACAATTTATTTCAGCGGCAACAGCTTTAATACCATTCTTAAATAGTGACGATAGTATGCGTGCTCTTATGGGTGCAAACATGCAGCGTCAAGCAGTTCCAGTTTTAAGGCCAGAATCTCCAATAGTTGGAACTGGAATGGAAGCAAAAATTGCATATGATTGTGGAGCAATGGTTATTGCCAAAAATGATGGAATTGTTTCATATGTAAGTTCCTCAGTTATTAAAATTTTAACAAAAGATGGCGAAGAGGTTTACAACTTAATTAAGTTTAATAAAACTAATCAGGATACCTGTATCAACCAAAAGCCTATTGTAAAACATGGAGAAAAAGTAAAAGCAGGAGATATTCTTGCAGATGGTTATTCAACACAAAATGGGGAATTAGCATTGGGCAAAAATGTTCTTGTTGGATACATGAATTGGGAAGGATACAACTACGAGGATGCTATCCTAGTTAGCGAAAGAATGGTTAAAGAAGATGTTTATACTTCTATAACTTTAAAAGCAGAAGAAATTAAATGTAGAACTACTAAACTTGGAGATGAAGAAATAACAAGAGATATACCAAATCTTGGAGAGGATGCGCTAAAGAATCTTGATGAAAACGGTATAGTAAGAATTGGTGCAGAAGTTGTTCCAGGTGATATTTTAGTTGGGAAAGTAACGCCAAAAGGCGAAACAGAATTAACACCTGAAGAAAGATTGCTACGTGCAATTTTCGGAGAGAAGGCAAGAGAAGTTAGAGATACATCTTTAAGAGTTCAACATGGACGAGGCGGAGTTGTTGTTGATGTCCAAGTTTTCTCTAGAAAGAATAAAGATGAATTAGAGCCGGGAGTTAACATGATGGTAAAAGTTTATGTTGCTCAAAGGCGTAAGCTTTCAGTGGGCGATAAGATGGCAGGCCGACACGGTAATAAGGGGGTTGTTTCAAGAATTCTTCCTGAAAGCGATATGCCTTTTATGGCTAACGGACAGCCATTGGATATAGTTTTAAATCCTCTTGGTATTCCATCCCGTATGAATGTTGGGCAAGTTCTAGAAACACATCTTGGGTTGGTTGCGCAAAGTTTAGGATGGAAGGTTGCAACTCCTGTTTTTGATGGTGCAACAGCAGAAGATATACAAAAACTATTAGTTGCCAACAATTTCCCAGCAAATGGTAAAATACAACTATATGATGGCAGAACTGGTTATCCTTTCGATAATCCAGCAACGGTTGGATATAAATATATGCTTAAATTAGATCACATGGTTGATAGCAAAATGCATGCTAGATCTATTGGCCCTTATTCTTTGGTAACGCAACAACCACTTGGCGGTAAGGCTATGTTTGGTGGGCAAAGATTTGGAGAAATGGAAGTTTGGGCATTAGAAGCATATGGAGCATCTAATGTACTTCAAGAAATATTAACCGTAAAATCCGATGATGTTGTGGGAAGAGTAAAAACTTACGAAGCAATTGTTAAAGGACAACCAATTGCAGAACCTGGTATTCCAGAGTCGTTTAAAGTTTTGGTTAAAGAACTTCAAGCTCTTGGTTTAGATATCAAAATACTAACTGAAAACGAACAAGAGATATCAATAGGCGAAATAACTCAAGATGATGTATCACCTTTAACTAAAGAAGTAGAAGATGAACTTAAAGAAATAAACATTGATTTTGAAACCCAAGATGATGCAACATCAGATTTACTTGATGAAATTGAAAAAGAAACAGCAGTATTCGATGCAGGTGCGCTATTAGAAGATATTGAGGATTTAGAATAATAACAGATAATTTTTAGGAGAAAAGAAATGTTTGAGTTAACGAATTTTGATTCTATAAAAATAGGAATCGCATCACCAGAAAAAATTAGAGAATGGTCTCATGGTGAAGTAACTAAACCAGAAACAATTAACTATAGAACACAAAAACCAGAAAAAGATGGGTTGTTTTGTGAAAGAATTTTTGGGCCAAGAAAAGATTGGGAATGCCACTGTGGGAAATACAAAAGAATTCGTTATAAAGGTGTTGTTTGCGACAAGTGTGGAGTTGAAGTAACAAGTTCTAAAGTTCGAAGAGAAAGAATGGGGCATATTGAACTTGCTGCTCCAGTTACTCATATTTGGTTTTTCAGATCTGTTCCATCTAGAATTGGAACCCTTTTGGATATTTCTCCAAAATTGTTAGAACAAGTTGTTTATTATGTTAGCTATATTGTTTTAGATCCTAAAGCAACTCATTTTGAGTATAAACAGGTAATATCTGATAAAGAATATAGAGAAGGAATTGAAACATACGGCAATAATTCTTTTACGGTTGGAATGGGTGCAGAAGCAATAAAGAAATTATTAAGCGAAGTTGATTTGAAAAAAGAGGAACAAGAGTTAAAGCAAATTTTACAAACGGCAAAGGGGCAAAAGAGATTAAAGGCAATAAAAAAATTAGAAATTGTCGACTCGTTTATAAAAAGCGGTAATAAACCACAATGGATGGTTATGGATGTTATTCCAGTTTTACCTCCAGAACTTAGGCCAATGGTTCAATTGGATGGAGGAAGGTTTGCTACTAGTGATCTAAATGATTTGTATAGAAGAGTTATTAATAGAAATAATCGTCTTAAAAAATTGTTGGAATTGGGAGCTCCTGAAGTTATAGTCAGAAATGAAAAAAGAATGCTTCAAGAAGCAGTTGATGCATTGATAGAAAACGGCAAGAGAGGAAAGGCAATTCAAGGAGCAAAAGCTAGAGATTTAAAATCTTTAACAGCGATGTTAACTGGAAAACAAGGGAGATTCCGTCAAAACCTATTGGGTAAACGTGTTGATTATTCCGGACGTTCGGTTATAGTTGTTGGGCCAGAATTGAAAATGTATCAATGCGGGTTGCCAAAGGAAATGGCATTGGAATTGTTTAAACCTTTTATTATTAAAAGGCTTGTAGAATTAAATGAATCAAATAATATAAAAAGTGCAAAACGTTTAATTGAAAGGGAAAAGCCAATAGTATGGGATGTTTTAGATGAAGTAATAAAAGACCATCCAGTATTGTTAAACCGTGCTCCTACATTGCATAGACTTGGTATTCAAGCTTTTGAACCAGTTTTGGTTGAGGGAAGGGCTATTAAGCTCCATCCATCAGTTTGTTCAGGATTTAATGCAGACTTCGACGGAGATCAGATGCCAGTTCATGTTCCTTTGTCTATAGATGCGCGTACCGAAGCTAGAACTTTAATGTTGGCATGTAACAATATATTAAAATTGTCAGATGGAAAACCAATTTGTAGCCCGGCTCAGGATATTGTTTTAGGATGTTATTATCTTACAGTAATTCGTCCTGGAGCAAAAGGAGAAAATAATATATATTCTTCATGTAACGAGGCAATAATGGCTCATCAAACTGGCAACCTAGATGTTCAAGCCCAAATTCAAGTAAGAAGAAGTTGTGAAGTAGATGGCATTAATTATACAGATAGGATAACAACATCGGTAGGAAGAATTATTTTTAATTGGGCGATACCGCAAGATTTAGGATGGATTGACAGAAGCAAAAGAGAAAATTATAATGCGCTGGAAATAAACCAGGTTGTTAAAAAAGGCGATTTAAGCAAAATTGTTGATATGGCGTTTAATAAACTTGGAACAACAGAAACGTCAAAAATGTTAGATAAAATTAAAGCCACAGGTTTTAAATATTCAACTTTAGGCTGCATGACAATTAATGTATTTGATATGCAAGTTCCGAATGAAAAAGATGAAATAATAGAAGAAGCAAATAAAAAAGTTTTAGAAAACGATAAGTTTTTAGCAAGAGGATTAATAACTGAAGAAGAAAAAGTTAATTCTAATATTTCAATATGGAATGATGCAACAAAAAAAGTCCAAGACGCATTAATAGCTCATTTGAGCGACTTTAATCCATTAAAAATGATGGCAGTTTCAGGCGCTCGTGGATCGAATGTTCAAGTAAACAGTATTTGCGGAATGAGAGGAATTATGGCTGGGGCATCAGGGCAGAAAGTAGATGTTCCAATTCGTTCAAATTTGCGCGATGGTTTAACTCCTTTGGAATATTTTTTATCCTCTCGTGGTGGAAGAAAGGGATTAACGGATACTGCTTTAAAAACGGCAGATTCAGGTTATTTAACAAGAAGATTAGTAGATATTTCACACAATGTTGTTATAACAGAAGATGATTGTTTTGAATCTTTGGGAGAAAAAGTTAAGGGAATGAAAGTTGGCCCAATTATTTCAGATGGAATAATTATAGAGCCAATTGAAGATAGAATAGCTGGAAGATATACTGCAGAACCAGTTGTAAATCCTATAACAAAAGAAATTATTGTTCCAGCAAATGAAATGATAAGCGAGGAAAAAGCAAAGGAGATAGCTGCTGTTGGCATAAATGAAGTTGTTATAAGGACATTGTTAACTTGTAAATGTAAGCATGGAGTTTGTGCGAAATGCTATGGAAGAGACATGGCAGGAAAAAATAAAGTTAATATTGGAGAAGCTGTTGGAATTATTGCAGCACAATCAATTGGGGAGCCAGGGACTCAATTAACAATGAACAACAAGCACTTTAGCGGTGTTATGGTTGCGTCCGATATTACAAAAGGTCTTCCTAGAGTTGAAGAAATTTTTGAAGCAAGAAAGCCAAAAGGAGAAGCCCAAATAACAGAAATTTCTGGAACTGTTTCTGTTAAAGAAGAACAAAAATCATATATTTTAACAATAAAAGGAACAGACAATGAAGCAGTTTACGAAATAAATAAACCGGCATATTTAAAAGTTAAAACAGGTGATAAAATTGAAGCTGGAACAGCTTTAATGGAAGGCTCCATCAATCCAACTGATCTGTTAAGAACTAAAGGTTTAAAAGGAGTTCAAGACTATTTGCTTTCAGAAGTAATTTCTGTATATCGCTCACAAGAAGTTAAAATTAATGACAAACATATAGAAGTTATAATAAGGCAAATGTTGAAAAAAGTTAAAATTGAGGATGCAGGAACAACAACTTTACTTCCGGGAGAAATAGTTGATGTTTATGATTATGAAGAAGCTAACATTAAAGCCTTAAGCGAAGGTGGGGTTCCAGCAACTGCAAAAAGAATGTTATTAGGAATCACAAAAGCATCTCTATCAACCGAATCTTTCTTATCTGCAGCTTCATTCCAAGAAACATCAAGAGTTTTAACTGATGCTGCTCTTAAAGGCAAGATTGATAAATTAGAAGGTCTGAAAGAAAATGTTATAATAGGTAAATTAATACCAGCTGGAACAGGATTAAAAAAATATAGAAGTGCAATTCCAGTTGAGGCATCAAATTAATTTAATAAAAAATAAAGAGGTTATTTAAAATTCTCTTTATTTTTTTTTATATAAATTGTATAATACTATTTATGAAATATCACATTACTACTTTTGGTTGCCAAATGAATGTTCATGAATCTGAAAAGCTGGCTGGTATAATGGAAAAGCTAGGAATTGTTTCATGTACCAAATTAGAAGATGCAGATATTATTGTCTTTAACACTTGTGCAATTAGGGAGGGTGCGCAAAACAGAGCTGTTGGGAACATAGGCTCATTAAAAAGTTTAAAAAAACACTATCCGCAAAAGATTATTGCAGTTTGTGGGTGCATGACACAACAAGAACAAATTGCAAAAAAATTATACAAAATGTTTCCATTTGTTGATATAATATTTGGGACGAAAAACTTTGATAAGTTTGAATCTTATTTAATAGAAACTATAAAAAATAAAAATATAAATTCAAAAAAAAGAATAATTTCAATAAGTCAAGAAGATAATGTTGTTGAAAATCTTCCAATTTTTAGGTCAAGTGGCAAAAATTTTTGGGTAAATATAATTTACGGTTGCAACAATTTTTGTTCTTATTGCATTGTTCCATATGTTAGAGGAAGAGAAAGAAGTAGAAATAAAGAAGACATAATAAATGAAATTAAACAAATTTTAAATAGTACTAATGAAAAGGTAAGAATAACTTTGCTTGGTCAAAATGTTAATTCTTATGGTAAAGATAAATACGAAGATTATGGATTTGCTGAATTACTAAATGAAATATGTGAAATAGACGGCAATTTCGAACTAACTTTTATGACTTCACATCCCAAAGATATTACGGATAAAGTTATTGATGCAATTTCGCATCAAAATAAAATTATTAAAGAATTACATCTTCCAGTTCAATCAGGTAGTGATAAAATTTTAAAAGCAATGAACAGAAAATACACTATTAAAAGTTATATGGAAATAATTAACAAATTAAAAAAATTAATTCCTAATATACGTTTAACCACAGACATAATAGTTGGATTTCCTGGAGAGACAGATGAAGATTTTAAAAAGACATGTGAATTAATTCAAAACGTTAATTACTCTGGTATTTTTGCTTTTATGTTTTCTCCAAGAGAAGGTACAGTTGCAGAAAAAATGGAAAACCAAGTACCTTATGAAATAAAAAATCAAAGGGTTAATCATCTTTTAAATTTAGAAAAGGAAATTCAAAATAACAACAGTAAAAAGTAATTACATTTTTCACAAAGGAGAAAGTATGGCATTAAGCAATATGATGAAACATTGGTTTACAATTAAAGAAAAATATAAAGACTGTATAGTTTTTTACAGGCTTGGAGATTTTTATGAAATGTTTTTTGAAGATGCTGTAAACTGCTATAAAATACTAGACCTAACTTTAACAGGAAGAGATTGTGGATTAGAGCAAAGGGCGCCAATGTGTGGGGTTCCGTTTCATGCAGCAGATTCTTATATATCAAAATTGATTGAAAACGGCTATAAAGTTGCAATTTGTGAACAACTTTCTGAACCAAAACCTGGAAAAGAGCTTGTACAAAGAGATGTTATAAGAATAGTAACACCAGGAATAGTAATGGATGAAAATATGTTGAATAAAGATAAAAATAATTACATTATTTCAATATATATTTTTAAAAATGATGAAAATATGACAGTTGGTGTTAGTTATTGTGATGTTTCAACAGGAGAGTTTAATACAATTCAATTAGAAAAAGGGCAGCTAGAAGATTTAGAAGAAATTTTATTAAGAATTTCTGCTTCTGAAATATACTGCAACAAATATGCTTTTAATATTATTCAAAACCTATCAATCTTTAAATTACAAAATGTTGGATATATTGGTCAATTTGATGACGACAAATATTCTAATGAAACGGTTCAAAATATTTTAACTAGTCAATTTGGAGAGAATTGTTTTAATAATTTTGATTTTAAAAAAGATTCTGTAGCCTCAATTTCTGCATGCGCATTAATAAGCTATTTAAACGAAACGCAAAAAAGAAAATTAAGTCATATAAACTATCTCAACACATTAAATGAAAACATGGTTATGCATTTAGATTTAGCAACAAGAAGAAATTTAGAATTAACCGAAACTATAAAAGATCATAAAAAGAAGGGGTCGTTACTTTCAGTGTTGGATAACACAACAACTTGTATGGGAGGGAGGCTTTTTAGAAATTGGCTATCAGCTCCTCTGCAAGATGAAAAAGAAATTAATTTAAGGCTTGATGCAGTAGAAAATTTAATTTCTAATATAATTATTAGAGAAGATATAAAGCGGCTGTTATCAAAAATTTCAGATTTAGAAAGAATAACTGGAAGAATATCTTACGGTAATTTTAACCCTAAAGACGCATTATCTTTAAGACAAACTCTACAACAACTTCCAGAATTAAAAGAGTTGTTGCAAAAATTTACCGCTAAAAAACTTGTTAAATTTTTTGAAGATTTTGACGATCTTGCGGATTTAAGAGATCTTTTAGATAAAACGATATCTGAAGATGCTCCGGTGTTGTTAAGAGATGGAAATGTAATTAAAAATGGCTTTGATAAAACATTAGATGAGTATAGAAATGCAAGACAAATGGCAACAACTTGGCTATCAGAATTGGAAGCAAAAGAAAGAGAAGCAACCGGAATTAAAAATTTAAGAATAGCATATAACAAAGTTTTCGGATACTTTATTGAAGTTAATAAATCACAAGTTTCTAATGTTCCATATAGATATATAAGGAAGCAAACGGTTGCGAATAATGAAAGATATATAACAGAAGAGTTAAAGACAATTGAAGAAAAAGTTGAATCAGCAAGAGAAAATTCATTAAAATTAGAAATAGAAATTTTTACAAACATAAGGAATTATTTATTTGAAAACATTAAACGAATTCAAAAAGTTGGCAAGATAATTGCAGAATTAGATTGTTTATTGAGCGGAGCTGTAAGTGCTGTTAAATACAATTATTGCAAGCCTAAAATCTCTAGTAAGATAAACCACATAAAAATAGAGGCAGGGAGACATCCGGTAGTTGAAGCTATAAATAAAGAAGAGATATTTGTTCCCAATGATGCATTTATTAACTCCGATACAGATAAAACTTTAATTATAACTGGGCCCAATATGGCAGGTAAAAGTACTTTTATGCGTCAAATTGCTTTAATAGTATTAATGGCTCATGTTGGTCTTTTTGTTCCCGCAACAAATGCCGAAATCTCCATAACAGATAGAATATTTACTAGAATAGGAGCAAGTGATGATGTAGCATTTGGACAAAGTACTTTTATGGTGGAAATGCTTGAGGTGGCTAACATTTTAAATAATGCCACCAGTAAAAGTTTGGCATTATTAGATGAAATTGGCAGAGGGACTTCTACATTTGATGGATTAAGCATTGCGTGGGCAGTAATAGAACATATAAATGAAAAAATGAACATGAAAACTCTTTTTTCAACCCATTATCATGAGTTGACAGAATTAGAGGGGGTTTTAGAAGGAGTTAAAAATTATAGAATAACAGTAAAAGAATATAATGACGAAATTATATTTTTAAGAAAAATTGTTAGAGGTGGAGCTAGTAAGAGCTTTGGTATAGCAGTTGCAAAACTTGCAAACCTACCATCAAGTGTTATAAAAAGAGCAAAACAAATAAGTTATAATTTGGAGAAAGCAGATATAAACAAAAAAATAGCAGAAAGCAATTTAGGAGAAAATATTTCTTACAGTTTAAATCAACAAGCAAATAAAAATATTATCGGTATAATAAAAGATGTTGATGTTAATAAATTAACACCTTTAAGTGCTTTTGAAATATTAGTAGACTTAATCGAAAAAGTAAAGTAGGAGAAAAAGATGAAAATAAACGTTCTTCCAAGTGAAATTTATAATAAAATAAGCGCCGGAGAGGTTGTTGAAAGACCAGCAAATGTTGTAAAAGAGTTGGTTGAAAATAGCATTGATGGTGGCGCAACAAAAATTAATATAGAAATTTTTGGCGGTGGAATAAAAAAAATAATAGTATCAGACAACGGATGTGGAATATCTTCTGATGATATCGAAAAGGCTTTTTTACCTCATTCAACTAGCAAAATAACTAAAGAAGAGGATCTATATTCAATTTCCTCATTAGGTTTTCGTGGAGAAGCATTGGCAAGTATTTCTGCGGTTAGCAAAATTGAAATTTATTCAAAAGTAGAAGATGAGCCAACTGGAACATTATTAAAAATTAATGGGGGAAAAATAGAGGAAAAAAGGGAAATAGGATTTGAAACGGGAACAAGACTTGTTGTGAATGATTTGTTTTATAATACTCCGGTTAGGTTAAAATTTTTAAAAAAACCAAAATCAGAGGAATTAGAAATAACTAATTTAATGGCAAAAATAATTATGGCAAATCCTCAGATTTCATTTAAATATTATGTTGATGAGAAAGTAATATATACAACATTCGGTAATGGATTGGCTGAGGCTATGTATATCATTTACGGAAAAGAAACTTATAATAATTTGCTTGAAGTTAATTATGAACAAGATAATATCAATGTTTTCGGATACATTGCAAAGCCAACTTTTTCAAAACCAAATAGATCATATCAAACTTTATTTGTGAATGGTCGAGTTGTAACAAACTACATGGTTTCAGCTGCTGTTCAAGATGCACTTGAAGGTTATATTATGAAAGGTAAATTTCCTCTTTATGCTTTAAATATAACTTTACCTTTTAATACTGTTGATGTTAATGTTCATCCAACAAAACAAGAAGTAAAATTTGAATATCCTAACAAAATTTATTCTATAATCAATAATGCAATTTTTAAAACAGTTTCTAAAGCTAATTATATTCAAAATACCGAGATAAACCAGCAAGAAAAATCATTAAAAAATGAAATAGAAATAAATGAAAAAAATAAATATTTAAATTTAATAAAAAATATAAAAAATACTGACAATAATATTGAATTAAAAAGTAATGAAAATTTCCTGTCTAAAATTATTTCGGAAAAATACATTAATTCTTTAGAAATTAATAATACAAAAAATAACGAAAAAGAAGAAAAACATGAAGAAAATAATAAAAATAAATTCGATAATTTTATTTTTAAAGAAATAGAAATAAATTCTGAAATAATTTCTGAAAAAAAACAAGAAAATATACAAAATAATTATAAAATAAGCCAAGAAAATTTTAATATATTCAAAAATTATAAAATAATTGGTATTTTGTTTAAAACATACATATTAATTGAAAACGAAAACTGTCTTTTTATTATCGATCAGCATGCCGCCCACGAGCGACAACTTTATGACAAATATATGGCGGAAATGGAAAATAATAAAATTCCAAACCAACAACTGTTAACCCCTTTTGTTTTTACAACAAATTTTAAAGAAACATTATTTTTGAATGAAAATCTTAAATTGCTTCAAAATTTTGGAATTGAAATTTCAGAATTTGGAGAAAATTCTTTTAAAGTCTCTTCTGTTCCTATGGTTTTAGCTAATATCAATTTATCGGATTTTTTTTCCAATATTTTAAATGACATTTCTTCATATCTAAAAAAACCAATATCTTTTTTAAAAGATATAATAGCTAGAGCGGCATGTAGAGCAGCGGTTAAGGCTGGGGATAATTTAACAGATGTTGAAATAGAGAAATTACTAAGCAAATTTAACGACGAAGATAATGTGTTATTATGCCCTCATGGGCGCCCAATAATTATTAAATTTAATAAAACCGAAATTGAAAAATGGTTTAAAAGAATTGTTTAGGAGTCAATTTGAAAAAAGATGTAATTATTATTTTTGGGCCAACAGGAGTTGGTAAAAGTAAAATAGCAGTTGAAGTTGCAAAAAAAATTGATGGTGAAATCATTTCTTGCGACAGTATGCAAATTTATAAAAAATTAAACATAGGAACAGCTAAAATAAGCGAAGATGAAAAACAGGGTGTTCCACATTATTTAATAGATATCATTTCACCAAATGATGAATTTAGTGTTGGAAGCTATGTTAAGCTTGCTGAAAAAAAAATAAATGAAATATTAATTCGGAATAAAACACCTATTATTGTTGGTGGCACAGGATTATATATTAAATCATTAATAAATTCTTACGATTTTGGTAATGTAAAAAAAGATGAAAAATTAAGGGCTGAATACAAAAAAATTTTAGAAGAAAAAGGCAATAAATACTTACACGAAATTTTGCAAAAAAAAGATGAAAATATGGCAAAAAAAATTCATTTTAATGATACAAAAAAAGTTATAAGAGCTTTAGAAATAATTGACAACAAAGATGCCATTAAAATTGATATTGACAATAAAAGAGATTATAATTATATTTTGTTTGGGCTTTTTTTGCCAAGAGAAAAAATCTATGAAAAAATTAATGAGAGAACAGAAGAAATGTTTAGGCAAGGTTTAGTTAACGAAGTTAAAGAGTTAATAAACGATGGCGTTAATGTTAATAGTCAAAGTATGCAAGGAATAGGGTATAAAGAGATTTTATTTGGGTTAAAAAATAATTGGTCAAATCAACAAATGATAAATTTAATTCAGCAAAAAACAAGGAATTATGCTAAAAGGCAATTAACTTTTATGCGCGGCTTTAAAAATTTAATTTGGATAGACGCACTGCAAGGAACAAATAAAATAATTGAGGTATTAAATGATAAGAGAAATTGAAAAACATGAAAAAAAATTAAAAAAAATATTTTTCTATATTGATGAGATAGCTTTATATAATCAGAAAAAAGTTTTAAATGCTTTTCAAAAAAATAAAATAAGCTCTAATCACTTTTATGGTACAACTGGTTATGGCTACGATGATAATGGCAGGGAAGCGCTAAATAAAGTGTTTGCAGATTCTTTTGGGGCGGAAAAAGCCATTGTCTCTCCTTATATAACTTGTGGCTCACATGCTATTTCTATAGTTTTATTTGGACTTTTAAGGCCAAATGACATAATATTATCTGTTACAGGAAAACCATACGATACCTTAGATGAAACAATTTTTGGCGGCGAAGACAACATTGGTTCATTAAAAGATTTTAACATAAAATATGAAGAAGTTGATTTTAAAAATAAAGACTTAGATTACGAAAATATTATAAAAGCTTTAGAGCAATTTAAGCCTAAAATCGTTTATATACAAAGATCTAAAGGCTATTCTTCAAGAAACGCATTATCAATTGATGACATAAAAAAAATAATTAAAATAGCTAAACAAAAAAGTCCTGCAAGTATTATTGTGGTTGATAATTGCTATGGTGAATTTGTTGAAAAACTTGAACCAACCGATGTTGGAGCAGATATAATAGCAGGTTCTTTAATAAAAAATCCTGGAGGAGGATTAGCTTCAACTGGAGGATATATAGCTGGTAAGAGACAATATATAGATATAATTTCATGTAGATTAACATCACCATCTCTTAAATTAGAGGTGGGATCGTATGAGCGAGGCTATAGGGAGTTCTTTCAAGGACTGTTTTTAGCTCCACACGTAGTTAAAGAAGCAATTAAAGGGGGATATTTAATAGGGGAAGTTCTACAAGAAAAAGGAGCAAAAATATTTCCGCCTTCAAACCAAATTCCAGGAGATATAATTAAATCAATAAAATTTAACGATGAAGAAAAAATGGTTAAATTTGTTCAAAAAATTCAAAAATATTCTCCTATAGACAGCTATGTTGTTCCCATGCCATGGAGTATGCCAGGGTATAGCGATAAAATAATAATGGCAGCAGGAACATTTGTTTCAGGAGCATCAATAGAGCTTTCATGCGACGGCCCTGTTAAACCGCCATACATTGCATACCTACAAGGAGGATTAACATACGAACAAACAAAATTAATAGCAATTGAATTATTAAAAGAATAATATAATATTGGTGTTAAAAAATTGATAAAAATTGTTGACACATTAGTAAAAATAGTGTAATATAACTTTTGCTTAAATGTTTCGGGGTGTAGCGCAGTTGGTAGCGCACGTGGTTTGGGACCATGGGGCCGGGAGTTCGAGTCTCTTCACCCCGACCAA
>CALURS010000003.1 GCA_944323215.1 Candidatus Gastranaerophilales bacterium
ATATTTTCCGCAACAGTGTTGACGTTTGTTATCGAACCTGCAACGGTATTTATATCAGTTACATTATCGGCAACAGTATTAATATCAGAAATATTACTTGCGTTTGTATTAATACTATTAACATTATCTGATATTATCATTATGTCTTGTGTTAATTTATCAGTGTCAATATCAGAGCCTTCTGGAACAAGAACTGCACGTTCAATTCGTCTTTTTAAAATTTGATCAATTCTCATTCCATAATCAAATGCTCGTTCTAGCTGACTCTTATCTAATTCCCCACTAATATCAAATTCAAAATCTTGAGAAAATGGTATATTTAAAGAAATAGTTAATAATTCTTTTTCGTCGGTACTTTGATTCCAAGCAAGAACTCCATACTCAGAACTCTGTAATGGGAATGTAATGTAACTACCTTCTTCATTTCCTATCTCGTTTATTGAGTAGTCAACACCCAATGTAAGAGTTGTTTGCAGACCGTTCATATCTGTATGCTGAACTAATAATTGATTCTCTGTTTCAATATAAAAATCAAAATCAAAGGTTGTTGCACTGTTATTGCCATAATGGTTTTTTACTGGCTCAATTTGCGATACTGTCATAAAATTCTCCTTATTTATTTTTCCCCTGTAACTCTCTTAGCTCTATAATCTGTAAAGCCGGATAATTTTAATAATCCCTTGAGTGGACTTCCGGTTAGAACATCTGCAGCACCAGATACCTCTGTTCCTATAGATGTCATTGGTACTCCGGTAGAAGCTTCTGTAAACAATGAAATAGCGTTAAATAAATCTTTTGGTGTTATATCTCCTTTGTTTATTTTACGAGCTGTATTCCCTAATTTTGCAGCTGCAGTATCAAACCAATTACCTGTTGTAGCCCTTTCCCCTCTTATTCCAGAATAGATGGTATTTATAAACATTCCTGCAATTGGTACAAAAGTAACTCCGCCGATTATAGATTTCCAAAAATCTTCTTTTAATTCATCATCTCCGCCACCTGTAGCTGCAATGATAGGAGATAATGAAGAAGCAAGATTAAATAAAAATGGAAATAAAAACATGTAGCAACCGACTAATTTAATCATATTTAAGCCAGTTTCTTTTGATGGGTTTTGTTTGAATCTTATAATTGCATTTGAGGCAGTTCTAAAATATTGCCATGGTGTATTTTGGTAGGCAAAAAACATTTTTGCAAGCGGTTGATGGGCTGCATTTCTTTGTATATTTGACAATGTTGAAGGAATGCTTGACTGCTGATCGTTTACCGTTTTTTCTATAAATATCCTTATTGCCTGTTCTTCTGAATACCCTTTATCAAGTAAGCAATCTATGTATGGCTTACCGCCTAAAATAATTGCCCCCATATCACCATATCTAACATTTGCTGAGAATATCTCATCAAAAAGGCTTATTTTTGCAAACATTCTTTGCTCAAGCTGTCTTTTTAACGCATCAGTTGATCCGCCTCTGCCAAACCTATCTTTTAAGTATGGAATATTCATCATGTAATTTATATTGTTTTTCCATTCCGTTGGAGTAAAGGTTTGCTGTGCGAATTTCTTCCACCATTCACCAGCTGACACATATTCATCTCCTACCCCATAGTTCATAAATGACATGACCTGTTTTAAACCAACTTGCGGTTTTAAAAATATTTGTGCTTTGATGACGTTATTTTCTATCTTTCCGATAAATGACTCCGCCTCTGAAATTGTGCTTTGTTGTCCACTGTACAAATTGGCAGTAACAAGTTGCATAAATTCTTTTGCGGTATCATCACCCCAGACAGTTTTTATTTTTTTCTGTAGATCACTATCTTTAAAAACGCTGTTCATTATGTCTAATTGTTCACCCATAATAATAAGCGTGTTAGCTTTTTCAATATGGTCAAATAAAACGGCAACCGGATTGGCAGGGGCAATTCTTACCCCTGGACCAGCTGTTCTTTGTTTTTGCATTCTCTGATTCGTATTGAGCTGAGAATACTGATTAAACATTTCCAGCATTTTTACATCTTGAGTTTCCGACTTACGAGGGAAGTAAGCGTTGACCTTGCCGAGATCTGTATGATATTTTTTAATGTGATACTGATTTAGTTGTGGATAATACTTTTCAGCAGCCATTTGCAAAATATCACCCATCATTTTTTCTTGTTCTGTTAGTTCATTTAATAGCTGATCAAATTCAAATTTATCAAATTGACCTTTCGGCGGAGTTGTTTCATCCCCCATATCTGTAAGCATTTTATAAGAAATACTATTTTTAGATTGAATGTAATAATATAATAATTCCATTCTTGAAAGCTCAATTGGTTCTTCATCCCATTCTTTATATTCATAGGAATCCTTTCTTACATTGACAACTCTATCTGTAAAAGTTTTTCCGGTTTCTGGATCTGTATGTGTAACTCTATAAGTTCCATTAACCTTATCAGGAGTGTATCTTTGTTTTATTTTAAATTCCTTTTTGGTCATATCAATAAATCTATTAAATAATTGAATATCTCTAAATCTACCAGTATAACCAAAGACCTTAGCTATCTTTTCAAGAACTTCATTTCTATCAGCACCAACCTGTGCATCTTTCATTGCATATAAATAATCAAGGGTAAATTTATTTTTAATTTCCTTGTTGAACATCATTTCTAAAGCGGAGTTCAAATTAAAACCGTGCCTATATGCTTGTTCAAGTTTAGATACCTTACCTTTATGCGTATCAACAGCTCTTGCACACTCATCTATTAAATTGATATTTTGCATTCTCCGCTCAAAATCAATTTCATCTCTTGCAAGTTTAGCAGTGAATTTTGCGTTTTGAATTTTATCAAGCAGATCTTTTAAAAATTCTGTTGTATTATACAAGCTACCATTTATGCGGTATTTTATAAACATTTCCTCTATGACTTTATAATAGTCATTATCATTTACTGTATCTGCTTCATAAGTTATATTCGCTTCTTCATTAACAATTTGATCATACATATCCTGTAATGTATCAATTTTCATACGATTCAATTCTCTTAAACGAGTAAATAACTTATTTGCCGGATAAGTATATTTTGTTTTCTTAATGCCGTTCTGCCATTCATGAATTGTTTGTCTAACTTCTCTATCAATATCTGCGGCAAGTTGTTTTCTCATTGAAACGTCTGCAAGTGTTTCAGCGAAATCCATAACTGTATCAAGATTTCTTTCTATATCACGGAATGAGTTGTATTCTTTTAGTTTGTCAAATATTCTAGCTTTGTCATATTCAGTCATAAAGTCTAGTCTTTTTAAAATAGCTCTTGCGTATTCTGCAAATTGAGATGAATAATCTCCGTAACCTTTTAACGTTGCGGCATATAGCTTTAAATCTTCTTTGGCTTGCTCGAACTTAGAAAGAGATTGGTAACGGTCTATTTCGTTTGTTTCACTTTCCCATTTTTTTTCAATATCTTCTTGTATGTACGGATGTAATCTATCAAACCATTCATAATAAGCTAACATTGGAATAGTTTTATCATCAGCATTTTTATAGGCATCTAATAATGCTTCAAGTTCATACTGATTTTTCTGAGCTTCTTCTTCTGTTAAAATACCAAACTCATCAACATTTTCTGTATCATAAAGATATCTATTTTCAACAATGACATCATACGCCTCAAGAGCAAGCTCTGAATCTGCTCCTGCTTCCGCATTATTATAGCTAACCCCTGGGTCATTAAAGAATTCGCCCCATTCTGGCAAAAAACCGTCATTTGCAGAAAACTCATCATCTAATTCTGAAAGAAATTCGTATATTCTTTCCGCTTGATGCTTGATACCTTTATTCTTTTTACCATAAGCAGTATTTTTATTGCCGAGAATCATTTGTAATTGTTTTTTACTTTTTATGAATTCCCGACCTTCTTTTGAATGTTGCAGAGCATAATAAATAATATCGTAGGCAGTATCTCTGTATCTGCGTTGACGTTCTGTTAATTGATTAGGGTTAATTGTAGTTTTAAGTCCTTCATCATCAAACCGGAGTTCTGCATATCTTTTTGCTTTATATAATAGCTGTTCTGCTTCTTGTTTTTGTGCATTATGAATACTTCCACCCAATAAATCTTCAAAAACTTGTTCTGTTTCTGGATCAAGGAAGAAATCTTCTGCATTAACAAGAGTAGAATATAAATCATTAAGCCACTTCTTAAAATTTTCAAAAGCTCGTTTTAATCCGTAAGTCGGTGCTTTTCCACTTCTTACATACGCAACGAAACCATTGGCAAACTTTTCATGTTGTGCAACAGTATATTCAATGCCATCATAGCGTAACCATTTATTAACATTCAAGAGCATTTCTCTTGCACGTTCATTTTCCCTAGCCATGTTGTTCAATGTTATTAAATATACGTGTGCAAATTCATGCAGCAATGTAGACTTATCGGCTTTTTTATTTAAAAGCGTGATAAGATTGTCTTTCATGGTTCCATCAAAATTATATCTTTGATATGTATAACCACGAACATTCTTTAAATTATCTCTAATATCACCTTCGCCTTGATAATACGTTTCAAGAACTTTTATTGCTTTATCATCAAAAACTACATAACAACGTCCATCAGAGCGACCATTATAGGTTATACCTTTAATACCGTATTTATTTAAAGTTTTACTTGCCATTTCAGGAACATTGTCAATTTCTCTATATAATTGACCACCTGTTAATTCATTGTATGGTTTTCTAAAATCGCTTGAAATTTTATCAGAATTATAAATATCAATGTTCCATAAATCATTAAATAATTTTGCTATTGCCCCTTGCACCTTTTCGGATTGTTCGCTAAATGATTTATCTTCATCAAGCAAAACATCAGCTTCAGGAATATCAACTTTAAAAAGTTGTCCTTCTGTCATGACTAATTTTTCAGGATTTATTTTTTTTACAAGTTTGAATTCTTTTTGCTTTTTCTTTAGATATTCAGTATTTCCAGCAAGTATTTCTTGCCGTTGAATATTTTTATTTTCTTCACCCCACTTTTTTGCGTATTCTATTTCTTCTTTTAAAACTTCAAGAGTTTCATCTTTTCCAAGACTTTCTATAAAAGATAAGCTTTCTAATGAAACATCTGCAAAATCTGTTTCTTCAATAGGCTTTCCATCATAGTTATATTTTGTTACCCCTTTGTTGTCTATAATACCTTTTCTATAATTTTCAGATACATCTCTATTTTCTGCAAAATACAGTCCCCAACCATGAGCTTGATTTCCTTCACCTGAACCTATATGTTCAGTTGAAAATTCATCAAACCTGTGTGGAGTTCCATGATATGCAGATTGAAAATAAACTTGTAAACTAGGAGTGCTAATTTTATCTAAACCAGCCTGTATATCCCCTTTAGGATATTCAATTAGTTTAACTCCCCATAATGCTAGTTGTTCTTTTTGTTCTTGTGATACAAGTCCTGCTTCTGCAAGTGCATAAGGAAATTCTGATAAATCTATTTTTCTTATTGGTTTTGACTCAAAGTATGAACGAGGGAGAGAAAGTGCTTCATTTATAAGCTCTTTCATTTCTTTAACCAATGATTTTGGCATTTCTTTCAGATTAAGGTATTCACCTAATTTCTTACGATTGTTTTTTACTGCTGCATAAAAAATATCGCCAATATCTGAAAATACAAAATTATTACCAATATAATATGGTTCCAGTTTTTCATCAAAGTGGTTGTATTGCTCCTGTATATTTTTATATTTTTCAGTAAGTTCAGCACTACTTAAATGCAGTTCATTTTGGGCTGTATTTTTGAGTTCCTCTTTTGAGGCTTGTTTTTTACTTAACTTTGCCAACAAAGATGATAGTCCGTAATCAAAATTTTCTCCGCCTACTAATTTGTTATTACGCATATACTCAAGCAGTGTGTTTGCGTTATATGCTTTTATCTTCATATTTCCAGACGGTGTAAAACCTAAGTTCAAAACTTTCCTTTTAATTTTTAAATATTTATCTTTTGTTGTTCCGAAAGATTTTTTAAATCTTTCATCATCCATTCGTTTTAAACTGTCATATTCGTAAGAATCTATAATTCTGCCATTTTCAAGTTCAAAGCTTGGTTTAGGCATACGAGGCGAGTAAATATCTCTATCAAATATATTATCATTTTGAAAATCAATTTTTCTAGGATTTCTTACAAAAAGAATATCCCCAAAACTTTTGAGTGCCTGCTGTTCTCCTCGTTTTGTAATAGCCATAGAAGGTGCGACCAATGAACCTGATTCAAGAATATTATCAAGTAAATCTAATTTTGCTGCATGTGTCATTAGCAAGTTATTTTCTTCATTGTTAATAGATTGATAATAAATATTAGGATTTTCAGTATCAAAAGTTCCCTGATTGCTTACGGATTTTATTTGTTCAGGATTAAACACAATATAGTCATATCGCTTCTCGTCAGCCCACTCTATTTCATTTATATATTTTATTCCGTCATATCCCTGCTCTTTTAGATAGTTTAAATAATCATTTGTAATATCTTTGTAATCAATAAATGGGGTTTCACCATAATATATTTTTGACGCATCATCACTTAAAACAGTAATGATTGATTTCTCTTGCTGAGAAAAATAAGGCATTTGTAATATTTTATTTAATTTTACATTTGAAGGAATTTTGCCATTTTTTTGAGCAAATAATAATGCTTCTTTAACTATATTGCTTTCTGAGGTTACATAAGGATTTTCAATCTTTAAATAAACTGGCATAACATTAGTGTCTGCTTTAACAAAGAGTCTTTCTGCCATTTCTTTATTAGGCGTAAAATGAAAACCTAAATAAGACATTATATCAAAGCTTTTCGTCCCAAGCCTTTCTCTGTCAAAAGTATCAAATGAATTTTCTGAACCATGATAAACAACAAGCGGTTTACCTGTTTCATCAACAACCTTGCTATCGCCAAACCATTTCTTGAAAAATCTACTATCTGTACCTTTTGTTTCCCATTCTTTTCTTGCTACAGCAGTCTGATTATTTTCTGCTCCAGCGGTTTCTATTGATTGAAATTTAGGTTGAACAGTTGCTTCATTTACACTGTTATTTAATGCAGCTTTTAATGCAGCCGCAAGCTGAGGCTCTGATTGCTCATAATTGCTAATTAAAGCCTCTGCTCTACTTTTATCAATATCCGCAAGAGTACCATCCTTGATATCTTGCAGTAGCTGCATTTCTCCTACCCTATTGTTTAGTTCTGTTTCATCAGAAAAATCTTCCGGCAAATTATCATATTCAGTAAATAATTGATCTATTTTATCATCAATTATTTTACTATTATTATATTCAACTCTACCTTGCAATAAAGTTGCTTCATCTTGCTTATATTGTTCGTATGCTTGTTCATCTGTCATATTTTGCAAATTTATTGCAAATTTCTTTTCTGCATCATCAAGACTAATCCCCCATTCTTTTGCAGAATTGGCAACTATTTCTGAGAATACATTAGCCGTTTGTAAAGCCTCATCATCTTCTCGTCCGGCATTCTTTAATTGTGTATAATAGCGATTTTGCAATTCTCTTCTCTGCTGCATGTCCTCATTGGCATAGCTTGACACATCAATTAAACCTTCTGTAGCTAATTCTGAAATTTTCTTTTCTTTTTCTCTTTCAGATAAAGAGTTCATAACTTCAAGAATTTCATCATCAGAAGCACCGTTTCTTTCCATATAGTTGCCAAGAACATGTGAAGCTACAGAAAGGGTACCACCTTGCAGAGCAATTGCACCTGCAAGTACAGCCCACTCATCTGGAGATTTAAAAACGGCTTTAGCATAATTTTCAAGCGTTCTTTCTTGATCTCCAGTTCCCAGTGTTAAGTTTAAAACGTCTGCAACAACTTCTTCCCCAAGTTCTTCAAGAAAGCCGTCAAATCTTGTCATATCTTTTAAAAACTCATAGGTTTTCCCTTGAGGTTTTAATTTGTTAAGGATTTCATATCTTTTAGCTAATTCCGGCAAAGCTTTATCTACAAATTTTGTAAGCTTAGGTTGAGATGCTAAATATTTACTTATCGGAGTGCCTATATATTTTGCAGTTGCTGCCGATAAACCTTTTACCGGCATTCCAAGTAAACCGCCGGAATATTCAGAGGCAAACTCAACAAAGGTTTGCCCCAGCGATTTTAGAAAAGATATTGCGGGTTTTTCAGCGGCTTCCTTAAAAATATAGCTTCCTTTGTCGGTAAATTCCATACCGTTATTAAGTAAACGATTTTGTAATGTTTGGTAAGTATCATTCCATCCTGTTGGTAATAATGTATTAGCGGCTCCACCTTTCGCAATATTGCCTAGATGGTATAGTGCCGTTTGTCCAGTAGTTGCACCGCTAGCAAGTTCGGGCATTAAGCCTAATCCTTTTAATACCCATTGTCCGGTTGCTATTTCTCCAGAAAAACGTATCATTGAAGGAAGAATACCATCTGCAATTTGTCCGCCCCAAGTATAACCTCTTACATTTTCTTCCTGTCTTTTGTTGAGTCTGTAATTAAGGTAATTTAATTCATCTTGTCTTATTGGTTGGCTGTTTCTGATTTTTTCTTGTATTTCACGTTCTTTTTTATCATCAGCACCACCAATAAAACCACCAATAAAAGGAATCCACTCACCAGAAGCAAAACTATTTCCCAATGATTCGGTAAAATTTATTTTACCAGTTTTATCGTTTGTATTTTGTGATTCAATTATATTTTTAACAATAGGATCTGCAGGAGCATTAACTTGAGCTTGATAACTTGCGTTCCCCATTCTGTCAAGAGCAGCTCCAGCTCTATCCCAAAAAGAGGCAGTTCCTTCATTTACTCTTTTGTTACGTTCTTGTTTTTGCCTAAAATTCTCTTCTATTTTTTTGCGAACAGCTTCATTTCTAGGACTATTTCTTAAAGCTTGTTCCACCGGATTGAAATTAACGTTATTGTCTATATTGTTATAAGTGCTATTAAATTCTATAGCTCTATTTTGTGCATATTCAAAAGGAGTAACGCCGCCTTTGTTTTTCCATTCTTTTATTTTACCAGTATCATTAGCCGACTGTTTAGTAATAGGTTTCAGCTCATTTATGGTTTCACTATACTGTTGTCTTATAGCGGAATCATCAATCCCTGTGGCTCTTAAATAATCTATATTTGACTTAACATCCTCAACTGATATCCCGTTTAGATTAAGGATATTCATTTCATCTTGTGTTATATCTACTGACATTTATACCTCTAAAAACTATAAACATTATTTCTACTTACAATATTTACTGGGGCTGCAGGTCTAGCAGGATTTGCATTGATTAACGTTACATGAGCATGGTTGACATGATTTGTACCATGTTGTTTATCATATCTACGTTCATCAACAATTTTTCTATTACCAGCGAAACGAGTTAGGATTACCGGATCAGAAGTGCCGATAGCTTGCACTGTAGGTAGAGAAAGTAATTTTTCATAAATCCTAATTCTATTTTGAGCGGAATGTTCAGACATAGAAACATCAGCTGCCCTACCTTCTCTATGCTTTGAACCCGCTTGATCTCTGAATCTACTTGTAACAGTTAAATTAAGTCCTAATTGAGAACCTATTTCCGGTATTTGATTATCTGCAAAATAGGTTAATACTTTTTGTTCGTTAGGTCTAGGTGTAGTATATGCAATGTTTCTCATTGTTATAGCATTTGATTTAAGACCATCAACTCTTTGCTGTGCATAGGTTTTCTTTTCTTGAACTTTTTGATTTAATCTATTATTTATAATTTTTAACTTTTCAGCATCTGGTGGCATTTCGCCATTATGTTTGGATTGATAATAAGTAAAATCATTTATAACATCACGTATAAAACCTGCACGTTGAGCCATACCTCTTTCTAACTGTTTGTATAGCTGCACGCCATCATCACCTTTATAACCTAGTGAATTGGTAATATTCTGTAATTCAGCATCTGTGATTTTACGACCTCTACGGGCTTCAAGCTCTCTAGTCATTGCTCTAATCTCAGAAAAAGCAGAAGCTGTTTTACCATCACTTGTAAGTCTCATTGCTTTTAGGGCATCTTTTATCATTTTATCATCATCTTTAATTGTTGTATAATAATCCCCTGCTTGAATATCTTGCTGTTTTTTCAAGAAGTTTTTATATTCGCCATCTGATAAATAGCCCCTATATTTGTTTAAATCCTCTTTTGCAAAACCTTGAGCATTATTCACAGACATATTATATAGAGTTTCCCATACTTGATTATCCGTTTCTGGTTGCCCTTTTGTGTTTATATAATTCATCAGACTCAATTTTATATTCGGGTCAATATTGTCTGGAATATCATCATAAGATAAAACACCACCAGTTTGAGCTGCTTGAACAGCTTTTGTATAAAATCCATTAAGAGCCTCACGCTCTGCAAGATCTCTGAAATGTTCTTGGTCTGAATAATGACGCTTAATTCTTGAAACGGTCATATCAGATAACTCTATATCTTGAATCGCTTCTGCTTTTTGAATAGCTTCTTCTTGGCTGACAGAAGAACTAACAATCTGTTCTGCAAGATCTCTTGCTTGATATTTAGTTTCTTCATTTTTAATAGTGCCAATATACCTAGCGTGATTTTTTGAATCAATTTCATCTTTGTGTTGTTCAAAAAATTCTCCAGCTTTTAAACTTCCTTCTGAGATATAACTATCTAAAACAGAGCAATATGCAGAAGATTTAGCCTGTTTCTTCATTGCTTCTATCGTGTCCGGATCTAAATTCTGCATCTCTCCTTGCCATTCGATAATTTTCATTGCGTTATTTAATTGCGTTTGCATAATGGTGGGATTGTTCCTTGCATTAACCATTCCTTTTATTGCATTATCTAATCCAACTTGACTTTCTGTTTCAGCCCATATTCCAGTTTGTTTGACATCATGGGCATTAACTCCAGCGTAAATTCTACTTTTTTTATTCTGTATCATAGAATTCATTCTGGATTGATTAAATGGAGATATTTTGTTTTTAGATTTATATTCTTGAACAAAATCATCAAAATTTTTCATTATTTCGCCAGATTTGCCAACAGCATCTTTTCCATTTTTGTAGTAATATCCAGTGTCTTTATTGTATAAATTGTCTTGCTCCCATTGGTCAATCTGATTTGACATTTCAAGCATTTTGGCATCATCAATTTGTTCAGATATCTTTAATGCAGCATTCGCTAGATTGTTAAGTCCGCCACCCATGTTGGATAATGCCTTTGCTTGACCTCCGCCAAACATATCTTCTGTTAATCTATAATTCTGATAAGGTTGTGGCGTTCCATTTAAACGAACTTGCCTATTATATTCAGGTACTTGTGGCATTGTCTTTCCTCTTTAAACTTCTAAACCTTTAATGTTTTTAACTCTATAAAAAAACTCAAAACCCTCTGGGATATTCATTCCTGCAGGCTTGGGATTATCAAATTTAAAACCTATCCATTTTAACCATTGTTTTGAAAATTCATTTTTGCTGTAAATGAAATTATATAAATACCAAAAGCTTTTATCGTATTTTTTGAATTCTTTTTTAAGTTCTCTTAATAAACAGATTTTATGATTTACAATATCATCAGTGCAAAGCATCCATACAACACCTATCCCCTTTGGATCTCGTTCAATATGCCACGCTCCACCCATGCAGACCGGAATATCCCCATCTTTATTTATTCCCATAAGAACATCAAAATCCGTTTTCATAATATCATTGAAAACTTTTTCTTTCCAAAGTTCCCCATGTACAGCTTTTACTTCTTCAAGATCTTCTGCACGCAGATGATTAAGTATATAAAGAACGTCTTTTTCATTTTTTTCTTTTCTATACATCATTAGTTATTCTCATTATCTTGAACGTCTACGCTTCCACTTACAGATAATATTGTTAATGGTAGTGGGTATGATTGTTTTAAATGAATAGTAGCTTCTGCAGTTGGAGTAGCCATAACTGTCATTGGAGAGATGTCTGTTGAAAAAAGTTTTCCAGCATCATTGATACTTGCATCAGATCTTGCGTGTCGATATTCTATTCCATCACTACCAACAAACTGAAAATCCTCTCTTGACTTATGAATTTTAACAGTTACACAATTTACTATTTTCTTTAAGCCTTGTGTATTTTCGCCCTCAATATTAAGTGTTTCAAAATCAAATTCATAAGGTAAGCCTACTACAATTGTTTTTGCAGGTTTTGGCAATGTTATTTGACCATCTTCAACAACTAAGCCCTCAACTATACCGCCATTAACATTAGCAATTACAGTTTTTCCTTCTAAATGATCTAGCCCAGATATCTGAGTTACAGGAGTAGAAAAACTTCCAGACAAACCAGAATCAACTAAAAAGGCATCTTTAGCATCATTTATAATTCTGGTTTTGGTTCTTTCGATATATTTTAACTTTTGCCCATTAACTTCTCTTTCTATTACAAAATAGGCAATATCTTCTAACCCTTCACGAATTACGTCAACCCATAAAAATTTCCCATCTGTTTCAAAACGAGTCCAGCCGCATAATTTTTGTTTTTTATTGTAAGTCATTACTACGGCAGTGCCATCTGTAAAAACCTCAAACACTAATCTGTAAGGCTCTTTAGCATAGGCTTGACAACGTACCTCTTTGCCTTCAAAAAGATGGTTTGAAAACAAAGAAAGTTCATCTCCATCATATTTATCTGTCATAAGATCATAACCTAAATCTCTTACGACAGAGCCACCAGATTGTACAAAAATTACCATTGAACCAGAAACTATTGGTTCGACATGGGAAGAACCATAGCAAGATTGTATTACTGCAGCAGGTGCTGGGTTTGCTTGAATTATGCCGTCTGCACCGTTAACCATCCATTCTGAATCTGCTGTTAAGACAATTAAATCTTTCATTGGGATTAAATGTCTAACTTCTTCATTTCCATCAATATTGATTGTTATTGCATCTGTTGCTATTAAAGGTCTTGAAATGTTAAAGTTATTTATTGCAGCTGTTTGTGATGCAACAATGGCTTGAGGTGAATCCGGTAGATTACCATATATTTTACGTTGTTGAAAATAACAAGAACATCCTGGACTTTGTCCATCTGCAAAAGGATTTTTTAATATTGGGGCAGACGACGAAAGATCTGGCTCTATATTATCATCAGTGAATGTAGTACCTTCTGCAGTGCCTATGTAACCAAAAATACCGTTTACACTTCTGTAAACATTGTATTCACTTGCTCCGCTCACAGCTGTCCAAGTCAAAGTAACATACTCATCTACTAACCAATTAGCTTCTCTGTGTCCGGTTACACTCGCAACTGATGATCTCTTGCTTTCTTCATTAGTTTCCTCATCAACAGCAGTTACAACATATTGATAAGTTCTTGTATTAGAGTCTGTCTTACCTGTCCATTTTGCAGTTAAGCCTGTCGGAGCAGTAATATCAGGGGCAAAAACAGCATCTTCTAATTTCCAGTCATAATGAGAATATCTTGATAAATTTTTTGCAGGATATTTCCCAGTACAAGTTAAAGTTAATATATCACCAGCTCTTGAACATTTCAATAAGGGTAAGTCATCTGCATTATATGGAGATTCAATCTCAACAATTTGTCCTCTCTTATTTGCAGTTTCGTAATCATCTGGATAGATAATATAGGCACCGTCTTTTAAAAACCTTATATATTTATGTCCAAATTCAAGCATATAAGTCTGTTCAGTATTAAATACAAACCTAATTACCCTAACAAAATTTGAACTATCTTTTGCCGTACCGCAATACTCTAACCCCATACGGTTTGAAATACCGCCCTCTTGGTGAATTATTGCGTTTTTAGCAGATTTTAAACCAATTGCGTATTGTTCAAGATTCGTACGTGCATCTAAACGAGGAGATAGTTCACCTCTTGTAAAACTTACTTGTGTAATTCTTGTACCCATAATAATACCTAATCTCTATAATCAGTAAAATCCTTATCATCTTGGTTATGAGTTACATTCTTTCGTGCATCTGTTACAATGGCTTGTCTGACCGCTATTGTATAATCTTGAAAGTTTGTATTCTTTTTGTTTGAAGAACCTGTAATAACTTGAGCTGAAAGATATGCAAGATAAAAAGCAAGAGCATTGACAAATGCAGCACTAAAAAAAACTTCATTGTCTACACGTCTTGTATAGCGTAATCTGCAAGGATTATGGTTTGTTAAAATAATTTTTTCGCCATTACTATTTGTTGCAGGTGTAAATTTTTTCTCCTTCTTATCGTATGGTGAAATAATGGCACGTGGAGAAATGCAATCATTTGGGTATGTAAAAGCATATCTAAAATTTGGATCTTGTGAATTTTCAAGTGTGGTTGATAACTCTTTGAAAGCATTCGCAAAACTCCATTCATGGGCTTCCAATACGGTATCTCTGGCTACTTCATAATAGTTATTTAATAAAATAGCTCTTGGATCATTCTGATTAGAGTTTTGAATGGGGGCAGATACCCCCAAATTATGTAAAGTAATATTATAAATTTTTGTGCGAGAAAAAGTCATTTTTATTTTCCTATAATTAAGCGAATGTAATTAAATCCCCAGAAATACCGCCGCTTACTTTTGTGCCAGAAGTTTTTCTATTGTTGCCAATAGAATTACCGCTATACCATTTACCAGCAACAGAAGCAGCATTACCTAGTCCGTTTACTCCTGTACTAATTGCATTTGTAACACCAGAACGGTAGGCATTTTCACCGGCAAAAACATCAAGATTTGCTTGGTTAGTAAAATTATTTG
This sequence comes from Candidatus Gastranaerophilales bacterium, assembly GCA_944323215.1. Classification (GTDB taxonomy): domain Bacteria; phylum Cyanobacteriota; class Vampirovibrionia; order Gastranaerophilales; family Gastranaerophilaceae; genus CALUTH01. The sequence goes on from CALURS010000003.1 coordinate 14,756, forward strand.
CCTGTTGCTCATAGGCAATTGCTTGTGTTTCTGAATTATATCTCGTTGTTAATGCATCAAGTTCACCCATTGCAGAGGTATCTTCAATGATATCTAAGGCTGTACCGGAAGAAATATCTATACCATTTGCTGCCATAGCGGTCTGTTGTTTTCCTATTGCCTGCAGTGTTTTAATTCTTTGCAGCCTTGACTCTTCAATTCCTTCTTGTCTTTGTTGGTCAGCATTTGCTTGAGCTATTTTTGCATTATTTCTTGCAACTTCTGCTTGATAATTATATTGAGCCTGTTGAGCCTTACCTTGTTGCACACTGCTTACCACTCCCATAGTGGTACTGACTGCAGTAGCAACAATAGAAGTTACAAGGGCGGTAATACCGAAATCACACATTTTATTGTCCTTCTTCTTTTTCTGCAATTAGTTTTCTTAGTTCAATAATCTGTTCTACAATTGTTTTATTCTCAGCATTTTCAAGAGTTATACCCATTTCAATACTTTTGTTAATAAGTTCATCAAGTATTGAAAGAAGTTCTTCTTGAGTTTTACCTGCAAACTCATTAGCATTTTCTTGATTATTCTGTGGTGTTTCGTGCTGTTCAGCGATTGTAGGATTTGTTTGATTTGTATTTGATGCGTTTACCTGTTCTTGTTGAACATTCTTTTGTGATTCTGTATTTTTATTATTTATTTTTTTTGCCCATGATGGAATCTCAATACCATCTTTTAATGTAATTATCTGCCCTGGTTTGATGATTTCACCATTATAAAAAGCTCTTATTTTAGCTACTACTTTTACCGTCATTTAATTTTCTCCTTATGTATTGTGTATTTGTTACTACTCTTCTTTTGGTTCTCTATTTCCATAAAGAACTTCGGCTGCAGAAGATGCATTGTCTAATGCTTTTTTCTGTTTTTCAAGAAGCGGCAAAACATACTTCATTTTTTCTTTATCAAGTTTAATTTGTTCAGCCTTGATAATAGTGTCAACCGCACCTTCAATTTCCCAGCGGTCAAATTTGCCATATTCTTTCTTTTCTTTTTTTTCTGAAACTGTTTCCTTATCTGACATTTTAAAACCTTTCTTTTACTAAAAATTGATTGCCGGATTAACCGACAATCAATTTTTTAAATACATATTACATATCTTGATAAGAGTTATCATGAGCAGCAACCATTCCAGCAGTAATTTTGCCACCAGTAGCTGTTCCTGCACCACTTGCACCCTTAACATCATAATAGACTCGCATATAGCCTAAGTTTCCTTTAGGTATATAATTGATAGGGAATTTATAACCTGTTTTTAAATCCGCAATAGGAATATCTCCACTACTTACGAGAGTTTTAGGAGAAGAGAAATCTTCTGTCGCAGATGTTTGAATTGATGCTGCAACAGATGTAGCTCCTGCAAAATCTTCAACAACTTGAATAATTAAAGGCATAGGAGTACCGAAAGCTACTTCTGGCATATTATGCTCAGTGTTAGCCATTTTTACGATATTGGTAGATGCAGCACTGGTTGTAATAGCTTGTGCATCTGAGAATAAAGTTTCTAAATCTAATAACATTTTATTGCCCTTTCTCTTTTTTGTAATTCGCAAATTGGCGGAAAGTTTAAGTGTTACCGCCATTCACTATATCAATCTCAGAACAAGAGTTCTGCCGAATTATGCTGCAGCAACCTTATCTTCTGTATCAAGAATTGCATCACAGCATTTAACAGGAATGCCTAAGAATTTCAAAACAGGTTCTCCTGCAGCTTCATCCAAGGATAGACGAACATTTGTTTTGTTCATAGCTTGTAAGTGCAAGTAAGTTTCAATTGTTTCATTTACATAGATAACAAGTTTTGCACCTGATAATTTTGCATGCTTTTTAACTCTATGATAAGCTTTAATCATAAGTTCAATTAAATCAGCAGCATCATCTGTACCAAGCTTAGTTGTGTCAATATTGGCAATTCTTGCACAAGTTTTATAATTTCTTACGCACATACCAATATCCCAAGAGAAGTGATCTTTGTAAACTCTAAACTCATTTCCATTTGCATCATAAGCGGCTTCTTCTCCAATATTTTCATGTTGTAAACCTGCTTTAGAGCCTTTTGGATAAATAAGGTGAGTACCTTTTTCGCCCCAACCGACAAACCAGATTGAAGTATTTGTTGTTCCTGTTCCACCGCCATTAAGGACTTGATAGCCAATAGTATCTTTTGTTGTAGATATTTTATTATATCTTGTTGCAAGTCCATCAAATGCAGCAGCATTTTTGCCTTTGTTTCCGTAAATGATATTTTCTTGTACTTTGTTATTCATTCCTTGAATGTGAGCATCAGCTTCATTTAAGCGGAATTGATTTGTGTTACCATTCAGATCTGCAAGCTTTTTATCAACTTTTGAAAAATCTTCAAGCATTGCTGTTGCTTCTTGAATCTGAGTATATTCACCTTTTGTACTAGGTACACCTTGGTAAAATTTTCTGAACTCAGGTTCAGGCAGTCCGTTTCTTACCGTTGTTTTGTGTGAAGTGCCATCATTGCATTCTATTGTTACAGCATCTTCAAGCATTGGGTTACATTTCAAAAATAAATCAATTAGTGTACTGGTAATTTTGCCATTTTCTAATTGTGAGTAGTAATCCTTCAAAGAAGGATAAGTGTTTCCTACTGTAGCCATTCGTTTTCTCCTTTTATTATGTGTACGCATTCGGATTGTTTATTCCGGTAAATCCGTAACCGGCTGCTATAAGCCTGTAGACTTTACTCTTTTGAGCCGTAAAGAATATCAGCAGCATCAAGTTTTTCTTTACCGGCAGGAATATTTACTTCTGGCAGTTTGTCGCTAGAACACAACTCGCCAATTTTATGGAATGTTTTTATGAATTCGGGGTGATGTGTAAGACCTTTTTTCTTTATCAGATTCATAAAGCCACTTGTTGCAGTTGCTTTTAAACCTTGATTGGCAACACTAAGATACTGATTGTATTTTGTGTCATCAGAAATATTTAATTCGGGATCGCTATCTAACAACTGCATGTAAGAGGCTTTTTCTTGCTCTTCAATTTGTTTCCCGATATCACCCAACCTTGAAAAATTTTTCTGAGCTAATTTAACTGCAAGCCCCATAAGCTCGTTTGCAGATTGGTTTGAGAGATTGAGCTTTCTTGCTACTGGTTCAAACTCATTTACAAGTTCTTGGTCAAGTTCCATCCCCTCTGGTAGAACCGTTGAGGAGTAGTCAAATTGTTCAGGGCTTCCGTATATTTCGCTATTTGTTTTTTCGTTTTGTTTATTTTCAGATTCGTTATCAGAACCCTTATTATCATCTGGTGGATTATCTTGACTTCCTGTTTTTTGGGTATCGTCTTGTGGGTCTGTTTCTGGCAGAACTTGATTATTAGGTTCTGTGTTCAGATTGTCATTTTCAAAATTTTCATTCATAATTTACTCCTTTTCTTTTTGAATCATTTCCAATATCTGCATATACTTGTTTTTGTTGGCTTTGAATACACAATCTAAAAGCCAAGCCCCTTGCTCTCGTTTCCCTATAGTTAAGTAATCTTCTTTTGTAGAAGAGGTTCGATTTAAACCACGTTCAAAAGCTCCTAATTTCTTGAGCAGAACAAAAATAGTATTTAAACCGTGTTCACTATTAAGGACATTAGAGAGTTCTCGCAACTCATCTTTGTCCATAAAATTCCTTTCCTTATGGCTAACCTACGCCTAATCTGCTAGCTAAATTACCGCCGAAAGAATCAATACCACCCATGTTTTTAATCATTTCAGTACCTTGCTGAATGGCTTGCATTTGTTCTTGTTGAGCTTGTTTCTCTGCAATTTCTTTGCGTTTTTTATTTACTTCATCAGTAGATACAACATGTTCTGGATTTACGTTTGCAATCTCTGCATAGTCATCAACTATCTGATCAACATTGATTTTATAAATCAATGTTGGGTCAGTCATTTGAGAAAGATTAACTGTAAAAGTTGTAAATCTTTCTATGCTTGAGATACCTTTGACTTTCTGGGCAAGAGCTAGTGTTGAAACAAATTCAATCTCCATTTCCTCTTTTTGAATAATTTCCGGTGGTTCTGGCATAATTCCAGTAGTTACACATAAGAAAAATATCCAATTAAGAACAGCTCTAAGTCCTTTATGTGCTTGATCCAACAGAGGAGAAAGTAGTACCATTTTTTCTTCTTTTACTTCATTGACTTCCGTAGCGGTTCTTCCTCTTTCTGCAGTGTTTAAAATGACCGCAAATAAATCATTATAAAAATGTGATTTTATTACTTCTTTTAGCTCATCATTATGTTGTTTTAGCTGTAAAATCTGCGGATTTACTTCATATACTGGACTCAATCCCCTGCCATTATCATCTTCGGGGATAATCTGCCCAGGAGAATCTGTTAATCCTTTTTGCTTTTGTAAACTTGCAGGACCTTTCATTAGAGGTACCGCTATTTTTTTCATAGCTGATGAATATGTTTTAACTTGTTCCATTAACTGCCTAGCATCTGGTAAAGCTTGTATTCCGGGGCAGTTCGAAGGATAATTGTCCTCGCCATTAACTTCGGCTTCATATATTGCAAAAGGAAATCTATCAAATCCAGAGAGTTTAAGAAATCTATCGCATCCTACTTCAAAAGTTGCTGAGATAAATCTTTTATGTCTTGATAATGGGGATTTCGGGTTATATTCTTTGTTTGGTTCTACAAAATATATAAGTTCAAAAAGTTGATCTGTGTTATTGGCATCAAATGCTGCTTTAACTTGTTCTGAGCAATTTTCATAGCCATATTTGTCTACAATATTATCAGCAGTTTCTTTGTAATGTCTGCATAAAGTATCTGGTTCACCTCTATGGTCTTTAGAATAACGGTATGAGCCAATAGGTAAGAGTTTAAAATTTGCAACAGTTTCATAGTCTTGTTCCATCTGTAAGGCTGCAAAGCCATAAGAGCCAAGTTGTTTATATACGCCTAATTGATTTTGGTAAAAATTAGAGCTTGCTAAAATTCTTCGCATAAGATCTTCCATGTCATTGCACCAAGTTTTTACTTCGTGCAATAGATTAAGATCTTTTGATTTCATTTGACATTTAAACCATCTTGTAGCTGCAGATGTTGCACCAGACTGCATACCAGAAGCAAAATCATTGACGGCTTTAATGGTAACAGAATCCTTAATTTTCTTTGTTTTCTTTATTGGTTTATTAACATCAGATACAATGAATTTGCTCATACGTGGAGCAAAAAATTCTGAAAGCTCCTGTAAATCACCTTTGATATTGTTGAAAACACAATCCATCTGATTTTTTCTTTTTAAGAAATAGCTTGTTGTGTAAGAAAAATCTTTAGGTTTTCTGTGTTCTTTTAATTCTTTTTCTTCAATATCTAATCCTTTTGGCATCGCAAACTCCTTGTTTATTCGCCTAATAAACCTTTTTTCTGAGTGGTTGCATCATCAGTAAGCCCTCTGGCGGTTGTTTTTATATTGCGACTTGCCAATGAAGCTGTTTTATTTCTTGTATTTGTAGAAGCCTTGGAAACACTTGCATCCGCTAATGTCGGAGTCGCAACTTGTTTAGGTTCAGTGGTTTCAACTTTTGGTGCTGATGGTGTTGAACACATAATTAAGTCCTTTCTTTTATTCATCAAATTCAGTAAATAGTTTAAAATCTTGCAAATTATTACGCCCTGTATCATTCAAAAGATATTGAGGATAATAATAAATCCCATAAATACCCATCATTAGAGCATCTGCAAAGTCTGGGGATTCATTTTGTTCTTTTCTTATTTCTTTTTTATCTAAGATATAAACTTTGCCGGAGTTTGGACTCCATTTTGTTTTCATATATTCAAGCTGACGTGCTGTGTTTTGACAATTAAGTTTCAAAAAACCGGATTCCAGCATCTCTTTAACAGCAAGATAGCCGTCTGCTCGAGCATTGCCATTTGATAAATTTTTGGGTTGTAATGCTCCACGGAAAAGAACTACATTTTCGAGTGTATTTTTTAAGGAACACATTATTGGATATCCAAGTCCATCTGCATCACCGATAAGAAAGTTAGGCTTCCATTTTGCGTACAAATTCATAACTTTTCCTTTAGTTATGTCTGTATCAGCTTCTGACCAAGTTATAGTTTCAGCTTCTTCCCATACACTCATTGATCTTTGGATAAGTCTTTTTGCAACGCATAAATCACCCCCAGAAGCAGACAAATCAAGAGCCATAACTGAATTATTAGGATGTCTTTCATTATTCCATTTTAGATTTTTTGCAGCTTCTATTCTGTCTGACGCTACAAGGTAATTAGTACCTTGTTCTAATGGGAGTCCTAACCAAATATGATTATAGTCAGCCATATTTAACCTTTTGCATTCTTCTGCTTCGTCTATAAGTTTCTGCGGACAGAAAGGATTCTCAAAATAATTGATATGAATGTGCAGACAATTAGACCGAGATACACAATGCTGATACACGGCGTCAGACTTGACGTATCTATTCATTGTAAAAATTATTTTTGAATTTGGTTTTCTTATCGTTGGAACGATAACATCAACAGCTCTTTTCGTAACCGTTTCAGCTTCATCAATCCAAAGAATGTCAACACCTTCAAGACCTTTTATATTGACAATTTCTTGTTCTCTAAAACCTTTGAAAAAGATTACAGAACCAGTTTTTCTATGTACAATCTGGTTTTCAGATACATCATAATCAAGTTTAAACTCATCAATTAAATCTTTAAAAAGTGCAAGGACTGAATGCTTAACTGAATCTTTGATTACACGTCCACAACAAACTTTAATCTTTCTTTGCTCACCAAGATAAAGAATAAATCTTCCTACTGAATGAGTTTTGGCAGAACCTCTTCCCCCTTCTATTAGGAATAATGAATATTTGTTGAAATCAAATATTAACGGAAAGAGTTTCGGCGGAATGTTAAGTATTGTTGGTAATTTCAGAGCTGCTATTAACTTCTTTGTCTGCATTCAGCTCATCTCCAATATTAAAATTCAGAGGCACTCCATCTACTTCAATTTTTCCCATTTCCATCACAATGGCGTTATTAACATTAGTTTCATCTTTCATTAGACCTTTGATTTTTATTTTCATTTCTACTGCTTTGTTTGCAGCAGAAACATTAGGTCTGCCATCTTTATCAAGAGATTCAAGTGCAATAATCTTTAACTCATCACATTCTCTAAACGCATCATCAACCGTATATTTAATTTCATTCTCAGTATGAGTTTTTATTGTCTGTTTATAATGGTCTATCCATGGGGTAATCTTAGGGTTTTTTAATAAACGAGAACCCTCAACGCAACAAGTAGCTGTTTTTGTTAACTCATTTCCATATACAGAACGATATGCTTCAGTGGCATTATTGCCATTGAGAACATACTCTTTAACAAAATGATTTTGTTTTTCTGTAATATCCGGTAAGCTACTCATATCTTTAACCTACAGGCTCATCTGGAGAGTCGCTCAACTCTCCGAGCCTGTACCGTTTAAGAAGGGAGAGACTGAGCGAATATTTTTTTTGAAAGCGTCTTATTCCCGTGAAAGTCGGAAGAATATTGTCTTATTTGTGTTACTTCCTTCTTTTTATTGCGGATTTCTACATTTTTACCGTAAATCCAGCCGTACAGATTATTTTTATCTAAGTTACATATCTTTGTTACTATACGTGATTTTTCTCGGTACAAAGTTTTTACCGCATTTAAACCTCTAATATTTGCATCAATAAAAACTTTATTGTCTGCAATTCTTTTTTCATATAAAGTAATTACAGGTTGTCCACATATTGGGCAGTTGGCAAAAAACAATCTTCTTGCTGTAAAATTTTCAATATCTTTTAAGAACCACGCTTCAATGCGGTCTATTTCTGTATTGCAACAGATAAGCTTCATATACTTTCTCTCTCCCTTTGGGCATACTATCCCCATATTTTGAACAGGCAGTGTCCGTTAGTCCCCATTGGCTCCCGCCCCGTGAAATAACCTGTCCACGAGTTGAACTTTTAAATTTATTCAAACTACATTTTGAAATATAAAACATTTTTTTTAAAAAATCTCGTTGATTGATTGATTGAACGATTTACTAAAAGGTTAAATGGTTTGATTTTACTGAAAAAATTTATCTTTACATTTGTTTACAAAATGTATTTTTTACTTGACTTTTATTTTTCTATGCAATAATTGAACATATCTTCTATGTAAAAAAAAGAAAAAATAAAAAATGTTTATTTGTCTAAAATAAAAAAATATATTTATATATTTTTTTTATTTTATCTTATTTTATGTTATGTAATTTTATTTTATTTAAAGCTATGCAGACCGCTTGTGCGTAAATATTATTTTGTAATGCGATAATTTATGCGTATGCATTGCATTCGCATAACATTGTATAAATTACGCATAAAAAAAGACCTGCTTTATTAAAGCAGGTCTTAATATTCTTCTATTAAATTACCAGTTTGGATATACTGTTTACCATCTGATGATTGAATCATGTTACCATATTTTTGATAGCTTGTGCCAGAATTTGTATAAATAGTATTGTTGTTTTGTTGATACGTATATCCACTACTGTCATAATAATTTCCGGCATTTGATTTGTAAATATAACTTTGTGTATTGCCATTTGTATCAATAACTGAGTAATTATTATACTCAGAATAAGCACTTGCCGGTAATGCAATGAATAAGGCGAAAAAGAATAATAGATAGTATTTCATACTAACATTATTTATCATTTTATATTTTTTTTCAATACAATTATTAAATAACTTCATGAAGTAATGTAAAATTATTGCTGCATAATAACTTGAATATGTTCTTTTTTGTTATCTAATGCCGGCTTGTTTTGGATTTGTGCATTATACTGTGCTTTTACTTTTTGTATAGTTCCTTGTTTTTTAGCTACTGAGAATGTTATTGTTTCATTTCTATTAGTAAAAGCCTGTCCTTCAAGTTTTCCGCTAGGCAGCGTGCCTATAATCATTCTTCCATCACTACAAACAAGTTTGAATTGCCATACCGGATACATAAACATTTTTGCATTACCTAGGCATCTTGCATTATTTTTTTCAGAAGTAACATCAATTGTTGCTCTATATGTTAATGAATCATAGTAAGTCTTACCTGTGAATATTTCGTCATAATTATCATATTTTGCAGTTATATTTGATGAACAGCCAGATACAATAAACGGCAGTAATAACAGTAACCCGAAAGTAACATTTTTTTTCATAAATTCTCCTTATATTCTTAAAGTATGATTTATTATTAACTTTTTCATCTTTTTTTCTGACTTTTTATATACAGAAAGGAGATAATAATGACAAAAAACGAACTCGCACAAATCCTTTATGCACTCCGAACTGTATTTGGAAAAAAGAAAGGTGATGATATTTTTATCAAATTATTAAATTCATTATCTTCATAAACCGCGTTTTTTCAATAAAGAATTAACTTCTTTGAGGATTTCAGCTTTGACATCCTCATATTTGGCTGGCAAAAACATATTCCCAACTTCGCCGACAAGATAGTTTAAATTAACATCAAAGTCGAGTAATAATGTACGTTGGATCTCTAAAGATATAAAAGCCTTATCATTTTCAACCGCAGAAATACCAGATTTTGATAAGTTTATAGCTTTGCCAAAATCCTCTTGAGATAAGCCTGTTGCTATTCTTATTTCCTTAAAACGTTGACCTGCTGTTTTCATTATTCTACTCCGTTTGTATGAAGTTTTGTAAACAATGTACATAATCTATTGACTTTGGTCGATAATTTATGTACAATACATTTTGTTATCAATCGTTGATTGATTGATTGAATAATAACACAAAAACACGAAAACGACAAAATTTGCCGTTTACTTCGTGCGGATTATTACGCTTTAAATTAGGAGATTTAGGAAATGCGAGAACGGAAATTTTCAACCTCAATCCAGCTTAGTGGAAGTCAGCTGAATATTCTTGACAAAATTGTAGAATTTGAAGGCGGTAAGGTGTCAAATTCAGAGGTGTTAAGAAAAGCTTTTGACTACTATTCAGAAAAGGTTTTTCCACAATTTGTAAAAAAATAGAGGTAATAAGAAGAGGAGAATGATAATGCAAAAAAGGCATTTGAAATTGGTTGTAGTTAATGATGTTAATAATCAAAAAAGGGGATTTTGGGAAGCTCTTATAAACTGGTTTAACAAACCCAGAACTATAGAAATTCCATTTATTGTAACGCACATTGAAAAGAAACAAATAGTACAAAATTACTTGACTTTGAAATTCGCTGAATATCAAACAACTACTGGAACGGTGGGATTATTCCCATTGTGTGAAGCTATGAATGAGGTTGATAGGCTTGAAAAGGCAGGCTTAATAAATGCTTATTACAGAAAAATCAAAAATAAATTAGTTGTTTAAAGGGTTTTAAAGTGGGTAAAACAGAGGCAAATAAGATTATAGAGCCGTTTTTCTCTCACGACAAAGCAGCTCGTGGTGATGAAAAAATTGTACGTATGTTTTATGAGGCAAGAAAACAATACGGCAATCTTTCGGAAACAGCATTGAAAGATGCTCTACCTTGGGCATATTACGGATTGTATTGGGGTGTTGTAGAGTACATGCACCGTAATAATTTAAAGGCAAGCGAACTTGAGATGTTGGCTTATGAGCTGCGTATAGATCCAGAGATACTGTCTGATTTAATGAATAATTACCAATTATTCAGAGAAGAGAATGGTTGTTATGTTTCTGACCGCATACTGCGAAATCTTGAGTATCAAGCAGAAAAATCCGAACAAAATTCAAAAGCAGCAAAAACACGCTGGGCATTAGCATATTTTAAAAAGATATGTCTTGAAGTTTTTGAAAAAGAACTCAAATTAAATAAATCAGAAGTTCCTATTTATTTGGATTATGACGAAACAATAGATGGTTTTAGGGAGAAGTTACCGGATATTCTGTACACCTTAAAAACATTAAGATTTGAGAATAATCCAAAATTCGTACCAACTATAAACTGGCTTCTTGAATCTAATAATCTAGTCAAATTGTTAAATGGTGGGTATGGAAAATTAAAAAGCTGGAAAGAACATAAAGATTATCTGAAAGCTAAAGAGGAAGAAGAAAATGTTAATGCTGTAAGTTCTGTAGAGGAAGCAATTGAATTGCTACTGGAAAACACAACTTATATAGCCGCAAGTGATCAATGTGTTGTTAATCCTTCCTACTCAGTACTGTTTGATAAGTTTAATATTTCACGTTCTGAAATAAGAAGAATGAAATTAGAAAGGTTAAAAGCAAATGCTTAAAAAGGATATGCAAAAAGAAATAAAAAAATATATAGGTAAAATTTTTTATTTTGATGTTGAAACAAAAAATATTTATCCTGCAAATTGGATAACTTCAACATCAGATTACGATCATTATTCTTTTGAGCTTCATCATATCGTACCTTTCACGGATTGGGAAAAGAATATAAAAAATGTTCAAAATGTCGTTAAAGAGAATGCCCTAATATTGTTACCTAAAATGATGCATCAGCATCTTGAAAATCCAATTTATAAACTTGACAAAATACATTTTGAAAAAATATATGGTATAAACCCAGATGTACTATTGTTTGATATAAATTCAAGACAGGAAAGAACCTGCGAAATTTTGAATTTTAGACAATCCAACTTGGCGGATATACATTCCTTAAGTAACTCCGCCAATTTCCTTTTAACAGAAGATGATTTAACTTGTTTTGATTCGATATATGACAACTCACGAAAGGATGTGTGTTATGCCTAAATATAGTTTTACATCCAAACGAAGTGATTATTTAACGCCTGCGTGGTTTTACGAAAAAGTGTTAGATGAGGCAGGGCTTACAATGTTTGATTGTGATGTTTGTTGCAGTATATTTAACATTCCTGCACATTTCAGATATCGTCAAGATGGTTTATATCTCAATTCTGGGAATAGAATATCTGAAAATGATGGTTTAAAAGGTACTTGGTTTCCTGTGAATTGGTGCAATCCGCCTTTTAAGATTGCTGATAAGTTTGTTTATAAAGCCCTTGCCGAACAAAAAAAAGGGCATACAACTTACATGTTGCTCCCTGTGAGAACTGAAACTGATTATTGGTATAACGGAATTTATAAAGAGGGAAAGCCTCGTCATAATATTGATGTAATGTTCTTGAAAAAGGGCTTATGTTTTGTTGATCCCGAAACAGGCAAGTATGTTCAGATGCGAAAGAAAATGCCTAACGGTAAATATAAAACGGTTGACGGAGTTTTTAAAGAGGGGCTTGCTCTTGTTGTGATTAAGGGGAATAAGGAGTGTTTAGATGCGTAGAAGAAAGAAGGTGGCAAAATGTACTCATAATATTCTGTTGATCGATACTGTGATTACAGAAATACTTGAGCTAAATAAGGAATATGCGGAAAGAATAAAAAATGTTTTTAAGTGTGCAAGCAGTACAGGTGAAGATAGGTTCTGTGTATTATGGGGCAGAAGTAATATTTCAGTAGGTGATAGGGTACAAATGAAAGGCAGAATGAAAGATGATATTTTTCTTGCTTGGAGTTTGATAATTATGAAAAAGGCTAAAAATGAGTGTGATGGTGAAAAATCTCAATGTTAAATTATTTAAACTTTTTGTCAGCTTAATGTCTGATGAGAAGCTGTATATGTTATTTGGAATCATTATTGATGAAATGAATGCAAGAAGAAAATCAAAAAATGATGGACATATTTAAAACTGAGCGTGAATTTTATCAAAGATTTCCAAGTAGATTTTATATCTGTACAAATTGCGGATATATGAATCCGGATCCATATAATTGTCAAAGATGTGGATGGCGTGCAGATGGACTACTAAAAACTATGGACAAGGGTTATAAATATGCAATTGCCAAAACCGGAGAAATTAAAGAAATTTTTAGACCAATAGAATTGGAGAAAGGGTAACAGGTGAAAAATTTAATGGCTGAAAAAGAAGAAGAACGGACTGCAGAAACCGTTGCTTGCAGTGATGAGCAAGAGATTTTATTTGAAAATATCCTTGCAGAAGTTAGAGCTTCAAACTGCAAAGACAAAACAAGATTTTTAATTGATTCCGTTAATGACGAAATAAAAGATGTCATGCAGGCAATCAATAAATATGGCAAAGACGGACAAATAAAAATCACTCTGAAATTTAAGTGCGTACAAGCTAATGAAATACTTGTTTCCGCTGAGATTGAAGGGAAAAAGCCTAAAGGACAGGCTACCGGAACAAAAATGTTCAGAGATTTAAAAGGTCGTTTATATTTAGACGATCCAAATCAGATGGCATTGTTTGATAAAAACAATGTCCGCTCAATAAAAAGATAGTTAGTATAAGTAATGTTAAAGGAGTTAAAAATGCTAAAAGAATTTGTAAATGATGTTATTTTAAGAAATCGACCAGAACATACTATTATTGAGGAATACGGTGCTTATTTCGGTTCAAAACAATATGAAGGAACATACTCTGATACTGATAAAGTATATAAAATCAAAAAAAATGAGTGTGTTGACAATAAAGTACGTTCAGCAAAGGCTTTTATTGAATACATAAAAGAAGAATTAAAACGCAGAAAAAATACTACCGGATTATTTGCAACAGCTAGAATACACATGCAAGGCGGTAATTTTAGAGCAGATTGTAATTATAATGAAGGTTGCTGCTTATATGAAAGATTGTATTCAGAACAATTTAATACATTAGAAGCTTATAATGGTCAAGTGCTTGACCATGAAGGATTTTTGATAATGCTTCAAAAACTTAAACCAAGTATAAAAGATTTTTCAGAACTTTATAAAAGATGTTCTAAAATAAGAATTGTTGGGCGTTCAGAAGTTAATTCTACTCCAATATTTGACGATTCGGGAGAAGCTGAAAGTGGTTATCGTTGCCAATACAGACTTAGTGATGGTACAGATGAAGAAGCTGTACTTCCTGCTGATTTCTATGTGTCTTTGCCTTTTGTAAAAGCTGGAGAAAGACAATATACATATCATGTAGAATTACTTTTCTTTAACACAAAAAGCAGTGAAATTGCAGTCAAAGTTCAAGTAACAGATTGGGAAACTAATTTTGAGCAAGCCATTATTGACGAGGCTGCAGATATAAAAGAAGCATTATCTGAATATGCAGATCTGTTGGTATTAGCAGATTTCTAAAAAGAATGCCAGGGGGAGAGGAACGAGCCGTATATCTTGAATGTGATATTTAGCCCTGTGTCAAGTTGGTATTTATAGACACAAAACAGTTCCACCCCTTAAGGGGTTGTTTGTACTAAGAGAAAAAGGAGAATTAAAAAATGGAAAACAACATTGTAAAAACAATTTTGCAGGCGGATTTAAGATTTACTTATCCAGTGAATATGTCTGAGTTTAACCAAAGAGTGCTAAAGGTTGATGATGTCAATAATGCAAGAAAAGAATATTTAAGAGAAAAATCTCCGGCAGAAGAAAAGATTATTGAAATTTTTGACAATCTTGAAAAAGAATTATCAGAATTAGGTTATACGTGTGTAAAAAACCTTACTTATTCTTACGAAGAAAATCCAAGTAGTATGCTTAAAAATCTTTTAAAGGACACTCTTTTAGCCTCTGATATCCCTACCCCCCCCATTCAAAAAATAATAACAATTCCGAAACAGGCGGTTCTGTGAACTGAACTGCCTGTATATAAGTAAAACTTATACTGATGAGGAATAGATAGATGGCAAAAAACAGCAAAAAGAAAAGTAAAAAGGAAACTATAACTATCTTAAAGATAGACTATGATTTTCTTATTGCTCAAAATGAGCAATTGAAAAAACGAAACCGAGAATTACAAACTCTTCTGAAAGGTAGAAGTCGTGGCGTTATCGGAGTTATTGATTCTATAGGTAAAACCGTTCTTGATAAGTATGTAGGAAGGAGTAATAAGAATGAGTATTAAAGATGGAATACTTGATTTACCTATAAAAAAATATTGGTTTAACAAAATAAAAGCCGGAGAGAAAACCCATGAGTATAGGAATGCTGCAAACTGGGATAATAAATTAGGCAATGGAAAATATGCACGCTATACCACAATAAGATTCCGGCAAGGACAAGTGGTAAAATCAACCGATAAGTGCAAAGTTCTATATGCAAAAATAAAATCTGTAAAAGTTGTTGATGGAATAAACACCGATTTAAAAGTGAAAAATCAAGTTTTTGATATTGAATTTGAATTATTAAACACTGGGAAAATTGATGATTAACAACAGAATAAATTTTGCGACAAGTATCGCTAATGAAGTAATGAAAAATCCAGAAGCTGCAATAAATTTTATATGCTGTGTAGCAGATGAAGTTAGTGTTACTGATCTAATAAGAATACAGGCAATTTTTTTTAAATCTCTAAAAGAAATTCCTACAAAAACAAATATGAATAATTGAAAGGAAAAATGATGTCAAAAATTTGTGTAATTATTTTAATAATAGCAATTTTATATTTGCTTTTTGCCCCATTACGTTATGCAAAAAAAATGGGAGCTAGTGAGTGTATGTTTTCACGAGATCCAATAATGTGTACAAATATAAAATTACAAAATCGTTTTAAATAAGGAGAAAAAGGTGAGAAGTTTATTTGTTATGTGGGGTAAACGCCCAGGGAAAAACACTTTAAAAAAACAGTTTGATGCCATTGTAGAGGGGTATCGAAAACGTATAGAACAAGGAGCTAAGCCTTCTGATATGTATATTCTAGTATCACAAGAAGCTGGTAGATTACTTGAGTATATATGTATAAAAGAATCAAACCTTTCGTATGATGCAGCATTTCTCGAAAATGTTTTAGGAATTCCTGTTGAGATTGATTCAGCCCAAGAGGGGTTTACTCTTGAATTAAGGTGTAATGAAATTTCTTAAAATTAAAATTTAGAGGTGGTAGACAAATGCAATCTGTAGAACAACAAACCAGAAATCTTATTGAAAGTATATATAACAAAATAGCAAGGGTAAAGAACTGTAACTTGGAACCTAAAAGCATAATACTTAATGATAAGAATTTAACCATGTTAAAGTGTGCATTTTGGGCATATAACCTTTCATATACTAAACCTGTGCAAGTATTAGGCTTACCAGTAATTGTAGACAATGATATTAAGGAATTTCAGATAGGAGTATAGTAATGACAGAGTATTTACAACAACAAACAAAAGAAGCCGAAACAATGAATTTCTGGACTGATTTTATAAATAAAGAACCAGAAAATTTCAAAACACAATATAAAAAACTGGGTTTATTAGAACAATGTAAGTTGAGAGCATTTATTCAAGTTAGGGATAGTAAGCTTTATAAGACAATGCTCAATGTTTTAGGAGAAGAATAATGACAGATAAAGACATAAAAGATTATTGTAAGAATTGTGATGTTGAACCACCTGCTATGAGGTTCAAATGTCCAGAGTGTGAGCACAATCCAAATAACGAGAATAATTTTGCTAAGGACATAAATGTCCCTCACAAAGAACAGATAATAATTGACGGAGTTGACGTAAGCGAATGTGAGTACCTTAAATACGATAAAATCGGTTGCAGTGCAGACGATTGTTATTGTCTAGGAAACGACTGCTACTTCAAGCAGCTTGCCCGTAAGACGCAGGAGTGCGAGGAGCTGAAAAAAGGACTTGATTTGTATAAAACTTGGTATCGAGCAAAGCATGATGATATTAAAAATTATTTAGGTCGTTGTTATAATGCTCTTGAAGAGATTAGGAAGATTATTGCTTCTACAGATGTAAGAACAAGACCGAAATTATAT
This sequence comes from Candidatus Gastranaerophilales bacterium, assembly GCA_944323215.1. Lineage (GTDB taxonomy): Bacteria > Cyanobacteriota > Vampirovibrionia > Gastranaerophilales > Gastranaerophilaceae > CALUTH01. Next base: position 31,574 of record CALURS010000003.1, read on the forward strand.
GACTTTGAGCAGGATAATAAAATCCTAGATATCATTAGCAAAGTGAGGATGCCATGATTAACCTATCAAAAGAACTGTGCGAGATTTGCGAGATTGAACCGCATGAGGATAAATATTGCTTTTGGGAATGTAAAAATCCGGAGTTAGAAAATAAACCCTGCAATAATACAGAATGCCCACATTATAGGGATAATAAGTATTATATAAATTTTAAAGAGCCCGATAATTTTATGAAACTGTTCAGTTTACCTATCAAAATTAAAAGCAGTGAACCAACGGAAACTATAATTCACATTTTGTCAAGGCATTTTCATATTTTTGATGTTGAAGATTTTCTAAGTGCTTTATGCAAATATCTTACAGGATATAACGATTATGGTGCACAAATTATTGAAGCAATCAAAGAAACGGAGTGGGTGTATGGATAATATTAAGTTAGTTCAAAAAATGATTGCAAAAAATAAAGCAAGTGATAAGCAGTGCATGAATTGTAAGCATTATATAAAAAATTATAAAGATGACTATACGTTAAAACATTTCGGTTATGGTGAGGCTAAGTATAGATCTGCTTGTAGTTGGGGTGGTAATTACGGTTTTGTTTCTCATAATCCAGCGGCAACTTGCAACAGGTATGAAACAAAAAGGAATATATAAAAATGAAGATGAATACTAAAGGTAATGATTATTTTGAAACGCCTCGTTCTATTTTCCGGCAACTAGATGATATCTTTAAATTTACTCTTGATGTTGCTGCAAATGAGAACAATCACCTGTGTGAATATTATTTTACAGAGCAGGATAATGCATTGGAATGTAGCTGGTTTTCGCAAAGATGTTTTTGTAATCCACCGTTTAGCAAAAAGGCGGACTTTATAAAAAAGGCACATGACGAGGTATTAAAGAATGAATGCCCGATATGCGTAATGATTTTGCCTTTAAACTCTATGGACACAAAAGCTTGGCATAAATATATAGAAGGGAAATTTGTTTACGAAATACTTGAAGGGAGAATTTCTTTCATTGATCCACAAACAAAGAAGCCTAAGTCCGGCAATAATAGTGGAACGGTAATTGTTTACTTTAAGAAAAGAATTAGAACTAAAAATTTATAGGAGAAATTATGCAAGACAGGTTTAGATTTCGTGCATGGTACACGGATTACGATAAAAATACAGAAATGATATATGATGTACAAGGAACGTATGATACCGGATGTTGTGAAGATTACCCAGGCTCTAGCCATCATGATAGATTCCAAGATGTACTAATGGATTCAAATGCTATAGTTATGCAATGTACTGGTTTAAAGGACAAAAACGGTAAGCTGATTTATGAAGGTGATATTATAAGAGTTCAATATATTGGAGCACAAATTCCTTTATTTAGCCGTCAATTTTCTAATCTACCTAAAGATGAAATATTCGCAATTATTTATGATCACGATTGGCACAAATTTCGTTGTGAAAATCCTAATTATAAAAAGACTTGTGAAATTCATTCTTTAGATTTAGATGCCATTCAAATAAATACAGAAAATAAACAATATGAAATAATTGGCAATATATACCAAAATCCGGAACTGTTGGAGGTGGAATAATGTCAACAATAAATATTAAATTAAGAGATTTGTTAAGTAAAGAGGAAATCGAAAATTTTAACACTCTTACAAATAAGATTCTTTGCTGCGGTAATGATTCAATTGTGCTTGAAGTAGAAGAAGATATTTTGAAAGAGGCTGGAGCTATTATTGATTATATAAGAGATATTCATACTGATTATGGTAATGATAGAAATAAATCCCTATATGTAACAAAAATTATTAAATTAAAAAAACGTGAAGAAAATGACGCAAATTGTAGAATTTTATCTCAAGCCCTAACAAGAATTAGAGAGCTGTGCGGTACAAAATTTGTGCTAGAAAATGAGGATGTATTACATATAATTGAAATAATAAATGGAGCGAAAAGTGCAATTAAACAAACAAGAGATTGAAGAACTTATTGAAAACAAAATTCAAGAAGCTGAAAAAAAATTTGGTAAAAAATTCAAAGATACGTTGATTGAAATAATAAGTCTTGAAAAAATGATCCAACCGGAAGTAAAAGCTGAGAAAAAATCAAGGCTTATTCCACTTCCTGAATGGGACAAGTATTATTCTTATCCGACTATAGGTGCATTATATCAGTACCATCATTACCGCAATGAAAATGGATTTGATGAAGTTGTAGAATATGGCGGAATGGAAGGCGGCAGAATATTGATAAATGAAGATAAACTTTTTGAGTGGATTGAGAAGCGGAAAAAGAAAAAGAAATCTATATCTCGGGAAGAATTTTTGTCGTAACGTTATTCAAAACTGTTGCTGTATGTTTTTTGGTAAGGTGAGAATATCTTCTTGCCATAACGAGAGATTTATGCCCAAGAATTTCTGCAATATCTAATAAACTACCACCATTCATAGCAATATAAGAAGCCGTTGTATGCCTTATATCATGTATGTGAAAATTTTTTATGTTTGTATCTTTTATAATTTTCTCAAGAATTCCTTTGATATATGGATATTCTCCATCATTTCTTTTTGCTCTAAATATATTGCCGGATTCAATTTTGTTTTCCACTAGATAATTTTTTAATAATCTGAGAATGTCCGGATCAATAGGAACACCTCTATTTTCTTTATTCTTTGTATTTAAGTAGTGTATTTGGGAGTTTTGGTAATCTATATTTTCAACTTTTAGATGGAGAACTTCACTATATCTTGCACCAGTTGAAATAGAAATAAGAGCAAAAATATAGACCATTTGTGAGTGTTCTTTACAAGCTCCTAAAAATAGCTCAATTTCATCAAGTGTTAAAAAGCGTTCTCTTCCTTTTGATTTAGGCAATGTTGCAACATTTGAGCAAGGATTGACTTCAATTATTTCTAATTCTTTAACCGCATAGGTAAGAATTGCAGAAAGACACATTAGATACTTATTTACAGTATTGTTACTGCGAGTTGCAATCTTCTTTTTACCTTTTTTGATAGGCTCGGTTCGGAGAATTTCCTTATAGCCGGAAATAATTGATGAGGATAGATTGTGAATCTTTATTGAGCCTATATGTGAAATCCACCAATCAAACATAGCATTATATTTTTCAGGGCTGGCATAACGTTCAGGAGCAACATTTTTTCTAAAATAAGCAATTAGAGTTTCAATAGTATCAATTTGTTCTCTCTCTTGAATATTTAATATATCAGGCATTTCTTTATAGGTTCCATCATTCATTTGACCTTCTACTATAGATGCCCATTTCTTAGCACGAGTTTTAGCCTTATCACCTTTGAAAGTCTTATATACAGGTTTATAACCAGCTGCACGAATATTAACTTGATATGATACACCTTTTTTATTTACAATTTCTTTTATATAAGCCATTATTTTTTACCGTAGTTTTACCGTAGTAATTTTATAAAATTCTAAAAAACTATAAAAAGATTTTAAAATATAAAAGCCTTAAAATCAAGTCATATCAGTTTATATGGTTTTTTATACTTTTATAAATTTTTACAAAAAATATGCACCTCGAAAACTTAATATCCTCGTGTTTATTTAATGTTGCCACTAATTCTAATGGCAACTTTTTCTTTTATATAAAGGGTTTTATGCTGATTAGTATTTTTAATAAAAATATTTTATTTTTATTTTTACCGTAGTTTTGCCGTAGTAAAATAAAAAAACTATAAAAATCCGTTAAAAGATTTTTATAGTTTTATAAATTTTTATATATATTTATATAAGCTATTATAGCATAAAAATGCCTATATCATAACATATAGGCATGGATTCATAAGACAAAAAGAAAAGGTTATGCAACCTTTGTATATCTAAAAAGCTTATCCCTAATAAGTGCCTCTTGGCGATTTTTGCCTTTTGTATAGCTTACATGGACACAATTATTATCTTGTTCCCATATTAACTGGTCATAAACAACTCCAGAGTTTTTTATAAAATTGAACAGAGCTTCTTGAGTCATACCATGAACGACAAGATCTGCAGCTTCACCTGTAAGATGCTGAGATGTCTTTGATGGTTTGTACCCTAATTGGTTAAGTTTATTCCACAGTGCGGTGGATCTGTAACCATTGGTTATAATAATAGGTTTACCAAGCTTTTTTCTTAAAGGTTGCAAAACATAATAAATTAGATTTAACATACAATCTAAACTATTTATGTCTGGCATATTGTTTATATTATATTTGATAGCTATGTCTGAATGTATTAGCTCAGACATTTGAAAGTATAATTGTTCTGACATTATGTTCCCCCTTTTATATCGTCAATTCTATGATGTGCGGATTTTGTTGATTGCTCTACTATTGCCATACGCTCTATAAGGTTATTGTGTTTATCCTGCTTTGATTCAAGCCTTTTTATATGATCTTCTGTGTGTTTTTGATTCTCTCTAATTTTTTCCTTGATATCATTTTTGAAATCTTTTATATCTTCTTTTAATTCCTTGAAAGAAGTTTGTAATGTTTTTAATCCATCTGATTGGTGTGTTAAAAATATCACTATTGTAACTATATATGCGATAAGAGTAACCGCTAAACCAATCCAAGATATCAGAGTTGAAGTATTCATTCTTCATCACACTTACCCCATCCGCAAAACTTCTGAAAATTATCGACAGAATGAAACATAACCCATCTGCGGATTGCTCCAACATCACCAACCTCAAGCAAACGTTCAAAAGTTTTATCTGCAAAATATCTATCATTATCAACATAGTGATGATTTTCACAAAGAACGTCATGAACTAATGCAGCAACTTTAAATTCAATATTTTCTTTGGATCCAATAAGCCGCCAAAAAATTCTTGCAATACTTGCTCCGTCATAGTCATAACCTGCGTTAATCGTAAAGGTATATGTTTTATTTTTAACCTTATCAATAAGGCAAACCTCAACGGTATTCTTTAGATACAGCGGTTTCTTTTTAGCTGCTTTTATTTTAGCCTTAGACATTACTTTATTGTTGATTTCCTTGTTTCCAATATCGGGAACCGCCGAAAATCCAACACGACAAATACTGTCGTCCTGCCATGCAATATATTCCTTACTCTTGTAATGGAAGCGTGGCAGAGCGTCAAAACACTCAATGCACATCAATAATCTCCTCTATAATTTAATATTTATGTAAAACACTAATCCGTTACTGTTGTTCGTCTGGTAAGGCATAATTAAGAACTTTACCGTTGACGTTGATATTGATCGTAAAAAAGGTAAAATG
>CALURS010000004.1 GCA_944323215.1 Candidatus Gastranaerophilales bacterium
CAGGTTCAGCCCCGCCTCTTTCAAACCAAGGTGATAAAAAGGCTCTGCATCCCATTGGTGATACTACTCGTTTGTATTTCTTATACATACTTGCAACATAACCTTCACCGGTTAATGATAACCAATCCGGATACATTGTCTTTTGTGAACACTCTACGCCTGCTTCATATACATCATATAATTCCTTACCTTTTCCGTGAAGTTCTTCATCATATAAGAATACTATTTTAGGGAATAATACAGGCTTTTTATTATCCTTCTTACCTTGCCCCTTTGCATGAACTCTCAAGATGGTCATTGATGCCATCTTCTCAAATTCGCCCGTGCCAAGACCCAATGTAATAGTTATGAACGGATAATCACCACGAGATGATGCAACAGTATTAAATTTGTATTCCCAGCCTTGATATCCTTGTTCAAAATCATTTTGAACATCCTTCAATGCTTCTTCTCTCGCTTTTTCAAACGAAAGTCCCATACAAATATATCGGTTATATTGTTTGTCATAAGATTTTTGAGCATATGGAGCAAGTAGTTTATCAACTTCGGCTACAGTAAATCCGCCATACTGTTGGCTTGCTGCTGCCATTACTATATCACCGATTACGTCAAATGCGACATCCAATGTCTTTGGCTCATTGTACCAGATGTTACCCATCTCAAATCCGCCTTCTAACACTGATTTAACATCAAATAAGCAGCAATTCATTGTATCACGTCTTGCTGACATATCGTGAATATAGATATATCCTTCTCTGATTGCTTGCAAATCTTCTACTGTTAAAAAGAACTTTTTGTATAATTCTTTGTTTAACTGATTAAAAATTAATGAACGCTTTGTTGATACTAAAGCACTATCAGAGTTTGAATTTTCTTTATCTCCTATATACATAATCTTTTGGCTTTCTTGATAAACTTTATCAAGCATATGCACAAAATCTTGTTTATAGTTCCTATAATTTCTATAACTCTCGGCAATTTTAGGATTAACAAGCTCTAAAACACTCTCTACTATATTATGCATTGTTGCTATTTCAACTTCTTTCTTGCCTGATGAAATAACTTTCTCATCTACATAATCACAAATAGTTTTTATTTCTTCATCTGTTAGTTTTACTAACATTCTGGTAGCTGACTTCTGGATTGCTGATACAACTTTTTGAACATTATATTCTTCTTTTGTTCCATCCTTCTTTATTACTACTACATCATTTAATGATGCACTCTGAATACTGACAACCTTATTATCGCTAAGAGGTGATGTCATCCCCTTAAATACAGGATTTGTATTCGATTTGGATGCAGTACTTATACCTATTACATTTTTTTCTTGCTCTATATTATTTTGCATATCAAATTCCTCTCCTTAGCTAACGGTTATTTCCGCAGCCAGATTACCCAAAATCTTCTATTCTTCGCCAATTATTATCTTTTTCTATTTATTCGACTGGTTCAAACATGTCTTTTCCAACATGGCATATTGGACATTCAAAATCCTCTGGTTGCTCCTCAAACGAAACATTATTATGTTCAGTTGGATCATATACATATTGACATACAGTACAGATATATTTTTTATTCATCTGCAATGCCTCCTTTCTAAAATTATAAAATTTCTTATATATAGTGTCAACCGTACAAACAATGTAGTTTTTTATAATAACGTGTTTATTGAGTTTCAGCCCTGTTGCTTTTTTTTATTCAGCGTTAAACTAAGATATAATACTTACTACAGATTTGTAAACTTTTTTTAATATTTCATTATTTTTTTCATTTTGTTGAATTTCAAGTACTCAATCAATTTTAAAAATAAATTTATCATAAATTTTTGTTAAATTTATCGCATGAAAAATAAGATATTTTACCGGATAACATGCCACACATAAAAATAAATCCCGTTTGGATCTACGGGATTTATTCTCTTAAAACATTTTATAAGAATTAACTAAATTCTGTTTTTCCAAACGCCACCTTGTCTGTCAACAATACCGTCATAACAAGACCAAAATCTAAACAATACTGTTAAGCCTAAAAGAGCATGAGTAATAACTTTTTCATCGCTTTGTTCGTTAACAATTTGACCTAAGCCCGGCCATATTAATAATGATAATGCCCCTGCACCAACTGATTTTAACGATACTTGACCATTTGTTCCGTGTGTACCTGCAAACGCCGGTGTCATTGACATTAATAACCCTGATAATAATATCACTGATAAAATCTTTTTCATTTATCCTCCTTTGTTAATACTTGAATATTATCACATATAAATATTTGTTTCAAATTTTCTACAATGTCTCGCCGGAAAAGCTGTCGAAAAAATACAAATCTGAAACATTTATACCTACTTGATAATTTTTCCCTACTTCTATATTCGCAGGAACAATTGTAGAACAGTCAGCATCATTCATTTTAAAATAAACGATTTTACTGTTGCCGGTAAGCTCTGTAATTTCAGGCTTAACACCTATTTTATAATCACTTCCGTCAAGTTTCTCCGGACGAATCCCTATTATTACATCATTCATACCGTTTAACCTATTCATAACATCTGCCGGTAATTGAATTTTTATTCCGTTTATTTCAACACCAGCATCGGTAACTCGAGAATTAACAAAATTCATCTGACCAAGGAAACCTGCTACAAACTTATTTTTCGGATTGTTATAAATATTCTGAGGGGTATCAAATTGTTGAACAATTCCCTTATCTAAAACCATAATCCTGTCACCCATTGTAAGTGCTTCTGTCTGATCATGTGTAACATATATAAACGTTGTCTGAAGCTTATTATGCAGTTTTTTTATCTCCGAACGCATTTTGACACGTAAATTAGCATCCAAGTTGGATAAGGGTTCGTCCATCAAAAATACTTGAGGATTTCTTACTATTGCCCTGCCTAATGCTACTCTCTGACGTTGTCCCCCTGATAACTGTTTAGGCTTCCTATTCAAATATTGTTTTAAGCCTAAGACTTCAGCAACTTCCTCTACCTTTGATTTTATTTCTGACTTTTTATATTTTCTCATTTTTAAACCAAAAGCCATATTATCAAAAACAGTCATATGAGGATATAGTGCATAATTTTGGAAAACAAAGGCTATATCTCTATCTTTGGGGTGAAGTTTATTCACAACTTTATCGCCTATAAGAATCTCACCTTCTGTAATATCTTCTAAGCCCGCTATCATCCTTAAAATAGTTGATTTACCACAACCAGAGGAACCTACAATTACAACAAATTCCTTATCGCTTATTTCTGCATCTATTCCGTTTATTACACTATGCTTTGCATCATAGCTTTTTTTTATATTTTTTAGTTCTACCCTTGCCATTTATTAATCTCTCTCATGAATAGGTATTAAAATATTAAATGTTGTATCCTTTAATATTTCTGATTTAATCCAAATTTGACCTGACATACCGCTCAAAATGTTTTTAACACTTGTTAATGCCATTGAACGTGCTATAAATCTCTTTGATACCGTATCATCTGAATATGGATTAAAAACAGAGTTCAACTCTGAATCAGACATACTAAATCCATTACATATTATTGATATCAACACACCGTTGTTTAATGATGCGCTTTCTAATATTGATGATGAAGGAACGGATATTACTACGTTTATATTTCCCATCTCCATATATCTTAAAACGGCTTCTAAAATATTTTGAATAACAATCTTTATTCCATTCTCATCTGCCTGAAATGTCTTTCTTATAGCAGGATCAACTTCAATTTTAATTTCTATACCTTGATCTTTGTGTAACTGCTCTATAAATTTGACACTTGACTGAACTAAATTAGCAATATCTAAAACTTTATAGTCTTTATCTATTAATCCCATTTCTGATTTTGCCAATTCCGTAAACTTTTCCGTTAAATACAGCAGTTCTTCTGAGTTTTTATTAATAATTCTTGTATATTTTTCTTGTTTTTCATTAATGTTACCACCAAGTCCGTCTAACAATGCTTGGGAAAAACCAATTATAGACTGAATCGGAGATTTAATATCATTCGCTATTTTAATTATTAAATTATTTTTATTTACGTTTTCTGTACTTGGTTTTGCACTATGCATGCTAATATTGGCAGGCTGCGTAGAAATTTTTCTTATATCTACAACATAGCCATATTCTATTCCGCGTGCAATAATTTCAAAGTTTTCTTTTGTTGATTCTCTTTTTATAAAAGACTTTGTCCCGTATTCTGCCGATTTCTTTACAGCCTCAAATCCATCTTCAAAAAAGATATCTATATGAGAAGTTATAACAATATCTCTCTGAACATCCATATCTTTTAAGAATTGTTCATTTACCCAAGATATCATACCTTCTACTGTCACTATAATAAGCCCATATGGTAAACAAGATTCAATATCTATTGTACTGTTTTTTGGTAATAATTTTCTAAAGTCCATTACTGTCATTCCTTCTTAAACATGTGTATTCTAACACGAAACAATTATAAAATTCTACATGGACAAAATTATTATTTATTGATAAACAAAAAACTTCTCTGTGGCTTATTTACTTTCGGAGGAGCAGGCGTGATATTTTTAGTTATAACATTCATCTTAGTTAGCGTAAAATGCTGTCCTTTGTTAAATTGCCCCTCTTGAATGTTTTGCTTTGAACCTGTAGACAAATGCTTACCTAAATCATATCTGCTGTTATAAAACAATTCTGAATCATTTTCAGTAGCATGCAAAACTCCGCTGCTATTTAGTATTTCTTGGCCTTTTTCTTTTTCCATGGGGCTTCCCTATCTAATCTCCGCTTAATCATTGTAATATATCATGATAAAATTACAAGCCCACTTATAGAATTTCATTCATTTTATGTACACACAGATTTATAAATCTGTACCTACTGCCTTATACAAGGAAATATAATCTACCCACAATTCGCAATTGTTATTAACTATTAATTTGTTTACGTCCAACAAATTCTCTTGCTTTTGGTTTAAATCCAATTTAGAGATTATACCTGTATCATATTTAAGTTTTGCAAGTTCAAAATCTTTAGTTTCAAGATTTAAAATTTTTGTATTATCATCAAATTTTTTCTTATCATTCTTTATAGAAACCATTGAGTCATTAATTTCTTGAATAGCAACCAAATTTGTTTTTTCATAATTCTTAAGTACTCTTTCATATTCCGCCTTTTTCATCTTCAAATTAGCAACTTTTCTGCCACCTGAAAATAAATTAGCAACAATACCGCCGCTTAATCCCCAGATAAGATTATTCGTAGTAAATAAACTACCTAAATCAGCTGCGTTAAATAAACCAAATCCTCCAATATTTATAGATGGCAAAAACTCTTTTCTTGCTATTCTGACATCTATTCCTGATTTCTCAACCATCTTTTCTGCCTTTAAATAGTCAGGACGTTTTAAGATTTTACTTGATGAAATTTCTTCCGGAATTATACCTTTAAAACCTATCTCTGAATATTTTGAACGTTCAAAGCTTTCTGCCTTATCAGAACTTTCACCTATTAATACCGCAAGTTGATTCAGTAACATTGAACGATTTTTCTTTAAATCCGTTAATTCTGACTGACCTTCCACATAAGATTTGTTTGCTTTTACTAAATCAGACGTAGATACAATCCCCTCATCGTTTGATAACTGCATTAATTCAAATATTTCTTTTCTTAATTCAACTATTTCTTCCTGAATATCTATTACTTCGTCCAATTTAACTATATTTAAATATATACTTGCAACTGTTGAGGCTACACTTATATATGCAGCTCTCTCATCTATTATTGATGATTCATAAAGCTTTTTAGATGATTTTGTCTTATCATGGTTCTTTAAAAATATATCTGCTTCATAATTAACCAATATAGGCAATCCGAAAAACCAACCATCATAAGCTCCTAAAATATCACCTTGAGTATAAGCCGGTAAAAATCCTGCATTTACTGTCGGTAACTCCCCTGCCATTTGTGCCCTTGCCGCTTGATAATATTCATCCACTGCTATTGTCGCCATTTGCGCATCTTTATTATTTAGAATTGCCTTTATTATATATCTGTTCAAGTTTTCATCATTAAAATTTTCAAACCAAGGCAGGTTTATATAATCTAATTTATTCTTCGCCTGCACAACTTTTTTTGCTTCTTTTTCTGCTCGTTTTGCATCACGTTTTATTTTATATTTTTTAAAGAAGCCATGACTACCAGACTCTACTTGTTCTGTTTTTTCTGCTCCGATTTCTACAGTTTTAACTTTTTCTGACGACATTACAGGAAGAATAGTCATATAGCCCATTGATAATATTATTAAACTCGCCACGATTTTTTTCATTTCTTTAGTCCTTCATCTTACACAATATTATTATATTCTCTTTTTTACTCAAAAAAAATTACTTGCATTTATTTCAAAATGATGATAACATATTTATGTTGCAAATGCAACATGTTATATTTACAACATATAAGAAATTAAATATGAATACAAAAGCGGAAAAACATTATACAAATTCTTTATACTATGAAATGATACTTACGACTAAATATCTTCAAATGTATGGGATGCAGCTATTTGAAGAAAAGCAGTATGAGATAAGTATTGATGAATTTGCAGCACTAGACGTAATCTACTGTAATTCAGGGATTTGTCAACGAGACTTGGCGAAAATAATATTAAAAGATAGAGCAAACACAGGAAGAACATTAGAAGGACTTGAGCAAAAAGGATTAATAACAAGAACGCTGGTCACAAGAAACAACCGTCCTATAAAGCAGATAAATCTGACAAAAGCCGGTGAAAAAATGTTAATAAAAATAACAGGGGAAATAAAAAATAACTTTAAAGAAATAAATAAAGAGATAAGTGATGAAGAAATTGAAAAAGTATGTAGCGTCTTAAAAAAGATGCAAAATACAGTAGCAAAGATTATAAAGACCCAGATATAGAACTAAGCAGAGGAAACAATGAGTGAAAAATTACATCTTAAGAGCAAATTTAATATAAAAAAGCAAATTATGATATTTTTATCAATAATAGCAATTATAATAATAAGTTTTATAGCGTATGAAATGTCAAAATATCAAACAACTGATGACGCTTACGTAGAAACCACTACAGTCTCCGTAGCTCCAAAAGTTTCAGGAGAAATAGTTGAAGTTTTTGTAGAAGATAATAAACCTGTAAAAATGGGGCAAGTTGTTGCAAGAATTGATAAACGTGACTATATTGTGGCTTATGACAAGGCAAAAGCGATGTATGAAAAGGCGTTATTAAATCAAACAAATGCCAAAGCATCGTTAGAAGCTGTTAATTCAGAGATAAATTTAGCAAAGACTGATGTAGAACGATACACAAAGTTATATAACGCAGGAGCTGTATCGAAACAAACTTTAGATAATGCTCAAACAAAACTTGATTCATTGGAAGCAAAACTTACGAATGCAGAGCAGTCATTATTTTCAAATGATAATTCCAACGTAGCGGATGCAGAACTTGCGGCACTGAAAGCCCAAATGGAACAAGCAGCACTTGCATTAGAATATACGGATATACTTGCGCCACAAGATGGTACAGTTGCAAACAGAAAAGTTGAGAAAGGCATGCTTGTACAACCGGGGACACCATTATTTACACTTGTTCCTGATGATTTATGGATTGTAGCGAATTACAAAGAAACACAAATTGAGGGAATGGTTAAAGACATGCCTGTAGAAATAAAAATTGATGCATTTCCTAAAAAAGTTTTCAAAGGAAAAATCGATACAATCCAAAAAAGCAGCGGAGCCAAAGCAAGTTTATTTCCGCCTGAAAACGCTGTAGGTTCCTTTGTAAAAATTGTACAAAGAGTTCCGGTAAAAATAGTTTTTGACGAAGACGTGAGCGATTATCCCTTACTTCCCGGATTATCTGTTGTTACAAAAATTAAAACTAAATAAAGCTAGTAATTCTCACATTCCTATAAATTTACTCTGCAAAACATCTTAATTTCGAGCCAACGAAATTCCCCGAGAGACAAACCTCTCGGGGTTATTTTTATTGTTTTGCTATTACGCCTTTTTAAGGCCTCTTGTGTTATTTTTAAGTAAATATTTTGAATTTCCCAGATTTAATGCGGAAGAAAATCTTTCTACTTCCGGCGAAGATACATACCAGTTGATTTTTCCGTTTGGATACTTTACATAATGGTTTGCGGCACACAATGTTGATACTCGCATTGCATCCATTACATTTAGAAAAGAGATATCAACACTCATATTTTCACAATTAGATTTTTTAATATGTTTATTGAATGATTCAATAACAGTTTCAGGTTTAAAATCATCTAATATCATAATCTGTTTGCTATTTTTTGACATTGAATTTCTCCTTCAAGATAGACAACGGAGTATCAATATAAAAACTTTAACAATAAAAAAAAATCTCCTACAAACAGAGGAGAAAATATTTAAAACATATGTCTATATCAAGGCATGTTAATTTTTGTAAAGATTATTCCCAAGAAACTAAAGTCATAAATATTTGTGCCGATAACACTAACAAAAATATATAGAAGGTAGCAAATGGGAGAAATAAAGTCCTTACAAGAAAAAATAAATTTGTGGCTAAGTCAGCACCCACAGTATTCAAATTATACGGAAGAAGAAATTCTTTCCATACTTTCTAGTGACTTAAATTATAATTTTACGACTGAAGAATTAGAAGAGTTATCATTGTTTTTAAAAAACGATAGTGCATATAGCAACATAGAATTAGGGTTAACTCTTGATAAACACGCACAATACAATCAAAATATTGAACAAGAAAAAACACAACTGGTAAAAGAAAAATTAAAAGAACGACTTAGCAGCATTAGTCAAAAAACCGATGAAGCAGAAAAATCAAACGGCTGGATAGGAAGTGCTTGGAGTTGGATAAAGAATACAACAGGATGGGGTGATAGCTCTGACAAAATAAGAGATCAATTAAAACTTGAAACAGAGATTTTAGAAGTAAAAAATACAAGCATTGCGTTTGAAACAATAACAGGAGAAAAATACACCGCAGAGAATATAGAGAAATTTTTAAATAATGAACTTCAAACGAAATCAGAAGAAGCATATAATAGCTATATAGAAGGTCAAGAGATGGCAAGTGACCTTACGGGGGATTTAGTTTCAGGTATAGCTGCAGTCGGAATTTACACATTATCTGTACTGGCAGCACCCGTAAGCGGCGGTGCATCTATTGCACTTGGGGCTGCACTAGCAACAGCAACAGGTGGCGGAATAAAGTGTTTAGTCAAGGCAAGTGATACAATTAACACTGACAAAAAATATGACAGCGCAGGCAAAGACTTTTTAACAGGAGCCTTTTCAGGGCTACTTGCACCAATAACAGCAGGTCTTGGAGGTGCCGCAGGTAAATGTGTTGCAAAGTCTGTTGGAGTAAATGCTATAAAATCCTTTGGAAAGGATACAACAAGAGCGTTTACAGAAAAAGGGGTTAAGGATATTTTAAAAAATGCTTTAATAAACCCTGCAGGCTATGAGTATTCTGGTAAAAACCTCTTTCTAAGGGGCTTGGCAAAAGGGACTGAAATGGGTGTAGACGGAGCATTGAGCGGAAGTATTGATTCGGCATTCAGAGCAGAAGTAGAAGGAGAAGATGTTTCTTCTGCATTTCTTTCGGGACTTGCAGGCGGTGCAATACTTTCTCCTGCAATAGGCGGTGGATTTAAACTTGCAGGCAAAGGCGGAAGTAAACTTGCAAATTTATTCAATAAAGACTTACCAGATATTCCAACTCCTATTGAACCAAATGACTTTTCTCTTGGGCTCAAAAAATATGAATTTTCTGACGAAGCTAAAAATATCAAGCCTATAACTCCTAAAAAATTAAAAGAAGAAGATATTTTACTTAACAAAGCAGAATTTGAGCAAGCAGAACAAAGATTTATTTATTTAGATGATAACAGTAAAGAACTTTTCAAACAAATATTCAAATGCTGTATAGGTAGTGACGGAAAAGTTAACACTGAATCACTAGAACTTGCTGAAAAACTTTTATTGAATACGAATGCCTACTGTACAAACAATATAACTCAAACATTTTTTGTTGACGGAGCTATAAATAAAGATATAGCAGAGGCATTAATAAAATATACAAGCCTGCGTAATGTTCCATCAAGTACTTATACACTTCAAAAATTAATCAGAGCAATCAGCGATAATAACAATAAAATTGATTTTGATAGACTCAATAAGATTATTGAACTTCAAAGTAAAAATATCTCAATTAATTATGATACTCTGTCATTAGGAGAATTATGCAAGCGAAGTGATGGTAGTTGGAATGATGAAACTTACAACATAATCAAAATGTTAGACTATGAAAACAATTACAGCGGAGAGGATATTAAATCTATAGTAGAAACTTGTCTGGATAATTCCGGTAATTTTAATAACAAAACTTATAATCATTTACATACACTCTTTAATGAAAATAAAAAAGATATTAGGGGTTATGCTATGCTTTTAAAAACGTGTAAAGATAGCAGCGGAAATATTTCTCCCGAAAAATATAATTTAGTAAAAGAGCTTTGCGATAATGAATATTTGGATATTGTAAGTATAATTGTAAACCTTCCTAATATAAAGTTTGAAGATTTAGCCTTAATAAAAGAAATTAAAGATATGGCTCCTCAATACAAAAATCTAAAGAATACCACATTCAGATTACTTTCTTTCGCCAATTCTGATAACAAAATTAACCACGATATTTTAGAGAAAATAGTTAATATGGTAAAAATCAATGAAGATAGCATAAGTGAAATTGACAATTATCTTATACAGGCTTGCAGAAATGTCAAAAACCCAATTATGATTTGTGAACAAGAAAACATTCTTGACCTTAATGCTATTGATGTATTCCCTAAAATAAAAGAATTGTCAGATAAATATAATATCCCACCATCTGAAATTTTGAGACTCTGCCAAAATAATAACAGGCAATTTCAGCCAAGTAACTTAGAATATTTTGAATTATTTCCAAATATACAGGCAACATACTACAAAGACTTACTATACGCCTGTAAAAATAATGATGGATTAATCTCCAGAAGAAAAGTTGAAAAACTTATTGAACTATTAACTAAGTACGATTCAGAGAAAACAGCACTCTTACTAAATATTTCATCAGATATAAATGGGAATTTCAAAAAAGAATTTTTTAATAAAGCAGAAAAAATTCCATTTGATGTTTTAAGAAATATACAACGAATACGGGATTATATAGCCTTAAATGATGATGACTTGAACTATGTATTTGATGTTGTATTAAAAAATAAAAAACACATTCAACAATATACTCAAATTCACGACTCTGTAAACTTATTTTTTGATGATAATAAAAATTTCTCAAGAAGAATATTCAGCGGTTATATAGACTTATTAAATGAAGTTTTAGATTTAGAAAAAGCTAATAAATTGAAAAAAGGTTATGAATCAACTATTATACAAACTATTTATTCTCCTGTAAGCGATAGTTTTGAAACAGAAACCAAAAATATTATGTTCGATTTGTTCTCTAAATATACTAAAAACAATAGTCCCTATAACATAAGCGAGCTGGTTAAAAGCTGTAAAAACAAAACAACAGGTCTTATTGATAAGGACAAATTAAACTTCGCTCAAAAACTACTTGACAATGACTTGGATCCAATTTCCGCAAGAGATATTTTAGCAAGGGTTGTTGATTACAAAAGTGATAAATTTATAAAACCATATTATGATATGGTAAACGAATTATTAAATATTAATGCCTGTGGCTTTTTACCTGAAATAGTTGAATATATAAGAACAACCACACCTAATTTTGCATTCTTAACAACTGATGATGCAAACTACAGAAAAATTTTAGGTGTAATCAAAAATATAAAAGAAAATGGTTATTCTGATATACCGCTAGCACTAAGAATGTGTAATGATAAAGATTGGAATTTTAATCAAGATTTATTAAATAAACTTGTTAAATTAGAAGAAGCAGGCTGTCCGTCAAATGTACAAAGAAACATTTGTATAACAAACCAATTTAAGGAAGAATATCTTGACTTAATGGAACGGGTTAAAGAAAAAATGTTTGAAAAACGAAATCTGCTAAAAGCCGGAGTAGTTGATTTAAGCGATGAAGACCTGTACCACTTTATTTATCAAGAACATTTCTATGACATCCAAAAATTTATATACAACTTTGACGAAGCAACCTTTGAAGCAGGATTTGCAAATAAGCTGGGCGGACTTGAAGATTTATTGATAGACAGTAAAAATTTGTTTATGAAATCAGCTAATCTTAGTAATGAACTTCATAAAGTATTTAATCCTGCAAAATATTACAAAGCAACCATAGAAAAATTAACTAATGAAATAAAAGAGCTAAAACAACAATTTCCTATAGCAAAAGTTCAAGGGAATGAAGCCCTTGATGCTTTAAAGCGTGAAATTAACACCAAGACCGGAGAACTTAGGAAAATTCAGGAAATCATTTCAATCACAAAATTTGAGCCTAATGATTTGATATCTAAGATAAAAGCATTATCAGGTTTAAAAGAAAATGATTGCCTTGATCTTCTTAAAGTAATAAAACCAAACTTGCCAACAGAAAAAGCACTCAAGGAAGCAAAAGCTAATCCTGATATACTAAAAGCTTTTGAAAATAGAGCTGTTTCAAACCAAGATTTCAAAACTTGGTATTCACTAAATATACTAAAACCTCAAAATGATAAACTCTGGAATGAAGCAATCAATCGAAAAATCTTTGAAAAACTTAATCTTGAATATGATGAAGAACTGTCAAAGCGACTAAAGCTTGATGAAAGCCCATTTTTACCAAACGTACTATCTTCAAACGAAGGATTCAAATTAAACTTTAAATCTCTTGTAGAACTTATAAAATCTAACCCCAATAAATCAATAGTAGATATATTAAACGAACTACCGCAAAATATCTACACAAGAAAACGTTTTAAATCAATGGGAATAGATTATGACCGCTGGGTTAATGCCGATAAAAATTCATATAAAACAATAAAAATAGAGCTTGATGCTGAAACGGCAAGAAATGCAGCTATTAAAAACCTGGAAGCTGATTTAATGGATGATGCTTTTAAAAATATTCCTAAAGAAGAAACAGATAAACTTATAAACACGTTAAATAATCTTGGATATAATTTAAAATCTGTTTCTGAAATAAACTACGACGCTGAAGGATATCAACACGGTAATATAAATATGATGCGTTTATATAAAGGTGATACACCTATAGAGTTTGACGACTTAGCACAAATTATTTCAGCTCTTAAAAAAGAAATTAACTCAAACGATTTTTGGACAAAAACCCACAAAGATACAAGAATAAATGATGCCAAAAACACAATCTATAACCATATAATGAAACTTAGAGATACTGAAATACAAAATGCAAAAAACTTGAAGAAGAATACAATCTCAACCTTAGAAGTTCACCAAACAGATATGAACGACATATCACACGCATTATTTTTAGGCAATCACGGTCATTGTTGTACAGCAGTCGGCACAGGCTGTAACCAATTTTCTGCCCCAACATATATTAAAAACAAATGTATAACAGCCATTGAAGTGATGGATGGCAACGAATTTGTCGGAAATACAATGTGCTATATAGCAAAAGTAGACGGCAGAACGGCATTAATACTTGATAATATTGAAATGAGTGCCAAATATCAAGATAATGACGAAATAAGAGATGCTTTTATGGAATATGCTCGCCAATTCTGCAAAGAAATCGGCAGACCTGACATTCCGATATATGCAGGACCATATAGGCATAAATTCAATATGAACAAATACAAACAACGCTCACACCTGATACAAATTCAAGGTTCAACAGGCGATGACAATATCTATATTGACTATAAAACAAGTGCCTATAAGGTCAACAATAAAAGAATGGACACCGTTAAGTTATTCAGGATATCTTAATCAAGTATTTCAGCCGCACGATAAGAACTCCTCACAAGCGGTCCGATTTGAAAATTTTTAAACCCAATCTCTTTGGCTAAAGTTTTTAAATCTTCAAATTCTTCTAATGAATAAAATTTTACGACCTCTAAATGCTCTTTAGATGGCTGAATATACTGACCTATGGTTAAAACATCACACCCAACAGATTTTAAATCTTCAAGAGTTTTTTTAATATCGCTAAATCCTTCGCCCAGCCCAACCATTAAGCCGGATTTTGTAATAATATCGCTGTTATCTTTAATATATTTCAAAACTTCTAAAGATATATCATAATTTCCTTGTGGTCTTGCGGTTTTAAAAAGCCCCTTAACTGTTTCTATATTATGATTAAACACATCAGGCTTAGAATCAATAATAGCAGTAAGCGAATCAATATTTCCTTTAAAATCAGGAGTAAGAATTTCAATTTTAACCTCAGGAGTAAGGTTTCTAATCTGCCTAATACATTCAGCAAAATGTCCGGCCCCGCCATCAGGCAAATCATCTCTTGTAACAGAAGTAATAACAGCCCATTTTAACCCCAAATCTTTTATGGCTTGTGCAACATGCAACGGTTCCTCACTATCTAAAGGTAAAGGTTTGGCTGTAGAAATATTACAATATCTGCAATTCCTTGTGCAAACATTTCCCATAATAAGAAAAGTTGCGGTATTTTTTTGATAACACTCATTCTTGTTCGGACAACGTGCATTCTCACAAACTGTATTTAAACATCTGGTTTTCAAAATTTTTCTAACCGTCTTTGTCTTTTCGGTATCTATAATCGGTCGTTTTAAATAATCAGGAAGTCTTCTCATAATCGCATTAACCCTTCAAAAATCCCCTCTGAATAAGTAGGATGAGCAAAACAAACCTCTTTAAGCTTATCAACAGGAATATTATTCTGAATTGCAATAACAATCTGTTGAATAAGTGCCGATGCCTCTTTTGAAATAATATGAGCACCAACAATATTCCCCTCATCAACAAGAATTTTTATAAACCCTTCCTGACAATTGTCACATTGTGCCTTGCCTAACGCCGTTATCGGTAATAATACCTTTTTATACACCCCATCCTGCTCCCGCTTACCAACCCAAGCAATCTCAGGCTCTCCATACACAACAGAAGGTATAAGCTCCTTATTATAAGGTATATCAAGAATAACATTTTTTGCTTGGCAGGTAGCATAATGTGCTAACTGAATTTCACCCGCACAATCACCTATAATTTTAATACCGTCAAAATTTTCAGCAGGAATCTCAACTTTTTTCCTACCCGCTGCCACAAAAAGAAAATCAGCAGCTATCACCTCTCCATTTGATAATGTAACAGTCTTATTATTTTTATCTGCTGAAACAACACTACAGTTAGTATAAAACTTAATTCCGGACTTCTTAAACATTCTCTCAATACGTTTTGAAACTTCAATATCAGCAATCGGAAGTAAATTAGCTAATGCTTCTACTACAACAACTTCAACATCAAATGCTGAAAATATCCTTGCCCACTCAATTCCTATTGCTCCAGAACCAAGAATTACTACTTTGCTCGGACAAGTTTTTAAATTCAAAATATCATCCGATGATAATATAAACTCGCTATCAAATTCCAATCCCTTTAGTTCATTTGGCTTTGCCCCACAGGCTGCTATTACTTGTTTGCAAATATATTCCTCACCATTTGCAACTATTTTTTCTCTATCAACAATTTTCGCCTCAGCATTTATAACCTTTATTTTCATAGTCTTTAAAACAAACTCTAAAGACTTTCTTAAATTATTACAAACATTTTCTTTTTCTTGTGAAATATTTTCAAAACTAAATCCAAGCTCTGATGCCCTAAATAACTCTTTTTTTACACCCTGTTTAAACTCTGTATATAAATCCGCCCAATGTAAAAAACTTTTCGTTGGAATACACCCTCTGTTAAGACAAGTTCCGCCAACCTTATCCTTTTCAAACAAAACAACACTCTTACCTGACTTCGCCGCATATATCGCCGCAGAATACCCCGCTGGTCCTCCGCCTATTATTCCATAATCATACTCGGACATCTTTTCTCCTCATCTGCAATAGTTTACTTTATTCTAAATCAAATACTCCACCAAAAAACTTTTCCTTACATCATTGTTACATTTTTGTAACATCACAAACTAAAAACTAATATTCACAAGCACCTTAGATATTTATTAAGTTTTGTAACAAATTATTTTCTTATTGAAATCCGGCTCTAAAAATATACTTTATATATATGTAAGATATAAGACAAAAGGTAAACGAAGATGGCTATTGCAAACTTAAATGAAACAATAATGGCATATAAATTAAGACGTAACCGTCTTCAATTAGACATAACTGATTATCAATCACAAAAACGTCTTGCAACAAACGAACAACTTGACTATATGCAACTTAATCAAGCACAAAAAGCAGAAGCAAAGAATAAATGGAAAGCTGAATACGAAGCAAATAAAGATACCTTATACGCAGATATCACATCATACACAGATATAGATGAATACATTGATGAAGTAGATAAAATTGAAGCGGATTATCAAATATTTAACGAAGAATTAACCGCTTGGGAAACAGATTTAGATAACCAAATAACAACAGCAGATACAGAATTATCAGAAGTAGAAGCATACATTGAATCTTATGAAGAAATGTTATCAAGCAACATCAGTAACGACTTTAACTACGGATTGAACTAATAAGTAACAATTAACTCAACAGACAAAAAGACCTTTCTCAAAAAGAAGGGTCTTTTAATATATGAAAAAGAGAAAAAGTTTGGTATAGTAATAATATTATGAAAAAAATTATTATATCAATATTAATGTTAATTATAACAGGAATCAATATAACGGGTTACTGTACAGAGGATATGAAACGCCTTGGAGTATATGACTTTGCGGGGAACAAAGTCATATCTTTTCCTGATTTATCTATAGAATATTATTCTCCACAAATAATAGTAGTCAAAGATAGAAGTAATAATTACTATCGCACAAACGAGCAAGGGAAAATAATAGGGCTTAGGACATACAAATATTTTGGATATGAAATGATATATCTTTCTGACGGGAATTTTATCCAATTAATAGATGCCCAAACTCCGGATGACCAGAATGCAAAACTTGTCATATATAATTCACAAGGAGAAGTAGTTTTTCCATATGACAATATTTTAAAATATGAGCCGCTACACTTTAAACACTTGAAGGACGGCAGAATAATTGCCGCACTAAAATCAGGAGAACATTATGTTTTTGAAGCCAACAAACGCCCATTAATGCTAAAAAATTCTGAAGAATTAATAAAATGGCTTGAAGATAATAAAATAATTACTCCGGAATATAAAAATTTATTAGACACCAAATCTGAAAAAGAAAAATATGACGATTTAAGTGAAAAGCTTGAAAAATGGGTAAACAATCCTGAAAATGCTTATATGGCCTCCGATGAAGAATTGGTAACCTTTCAAACAAGGGATGGTATCGGAATAAGAGATAAAAGATACCCTACCAGAGTTCTTGTAAAGCCCTCAAATGAGTATCAAAATATAATTATATTAGGTAAATACTACGCATATTATTTCTTTGGGAAATGGGGAATACGCAGTATTGACGGGAATGTAAATATACCTGCAAAATTCAAAACTGTACCTGTAATCAGAGGGAATTACATATTTTGCGAAGAATAGGGAATTAGGATTTTACAAAACTTAACAGAACCCCTCAAAATCAATAATAACATGATTGTAATAAAAATATGTTTGTTATAAAATTAACTTGATTACACTGGCTTGATAGGTACGCCCTAGTCCTAACCAAAAGGATGAAGCATTGTAATCCGTAGTACAATACACAAGTTATAAGGAGAAACACGATGCCAGTAGCATCAATTATTGAACTTTTAGAAGCAGGTGTACACTTCGGACACCAAACACAATTTTGGAACCCAAAAATGAAACCGTATATTTACGGAGCAAGAAACGGAATTTATATTCTTGATTTAAGAAAGACTTCCGATTTATTAGACGCAGCATACGAATTAGTAAGAGATTATGCGGCAAAAAATAAAAATATCTTGTTTGTAGGAACTAAGAAACAAGCAGTTGACGTAGTAGCAGAAGAAGCAAAACGTTCAGGCGCATACTATGTAAACAGAAGATGGCTAGGCGGAATGTTAACAAACTTTGAAACCATCAGAGGCAGAGTTAACAAACTAAGAGAAATGGAAGAATTCATTGAAAGCGGCCATGCTGAAAAATTACCTAAAAAAGAACAAGCACAATTAAACAGACAATTACAAAAATTAAGCAAGACCTTAGGCGGTATCAAGGAAATGAGAGGCTTACCAGACTTAATATTTGTAGTTGACCAAAAAAGAGAAGATATAGCGATTGCAGAAGCAAACAAATTAAATATTCCTGTAATCTGTTTAGCAGATACAAATGCAGACCCATCAGGAATTAATTACATTATCCCTGGTAATGATGATGCAATTCGCTCAATCAAATTAGTTGTTTCAAAACTTGCAGATGCAGTTCTTGAAGGCAAACAATTAAAAGAAAACAACGCTAATACTAAAGGTAAGATTGAATCAATCAAGCCGGAAGATGCAGGCGTAGAAGTTACTGTATAAAATTATTACACACGGAGCGGAAAGCAAAAGCTTTCCGTCCCGTTTTAAATAAGGAGAAAACAGAATGAATATTACAGCCACAATGGTTAAAGAACTTCGTGACAAGACCGGTGCAGGTATGATGGATGCTAAAAAGGCATTGGTTGAAGTAGACGGAGATATGGAAAAAGCTACCGAATTATTAAGACAAAAAGGTATCGCATCTGCTGATAAGAAAATGGGCAGAATTGCAGCTGAAGGTAGAGTTGGTTCTTATGTTAATGATAAATGCGGTGCAATGATTGAAGTTAACTGTGAAACAGACTTCGTAGCTAAGAATGCTGAATTTATCGAATTAACAAACGGACTTGCACAACTTGTTGCAGAATCTAACCCTGCTGATGTTGATGCTCTTTTAAATACAACTTGCCCAAAATGCGGTAAAGTTATCAGCGACGTTCTTAAAGAAAAAATCGCTTCTATCGGTGAAAAAATCACTGTAAGACGTTTTGTTCGTTATGAAGGTAATGTTGCTACTTATATTCACAACGGCAAAATTGGTGTTTTATTAGAAACCGATAAAGCTGATGCTGAACTTACTAAAGACATTTGTCTTCACATTGCATCTTCAGCTCCTGAATTTGTTTCAAGAGCAGATATTCCGGCTTCTGTTATTGAAGAAGAAACCAGAATTGAAATGGGTAAAGAAGATCTTGCTAAGAAACCAGAACAAATCAGAGCTAAGATTGTTGAAGGCAGAGTTAACAAATTAATGGCTCACAGATGTCTTATTGAACAACCGTTTGTTAAAAACCCTGAAGTAACTATTGAACAATTAATCAGCGGTAAATTACAAATCGTTAAGTTTGACAGATATGTTCTTGGCGAAGGTCTTGAAAAACGCAATGACAATTTTGCTGATGAAGTTATGAGTCAATTAAACAAGTAATTTTATTATAAAATTATTCTAAAACAGGTCTCAAATAATATTTGAGACCTGTTTTTTTTAAAACATTTAGATGATTTCATAAAAAATATGATATGATAATTTAATAAGTAAATAAAAGGAGAACTATATATGTCTGATAATCTTAACATAATTAACTGTCCAGCTTGCCATAACAAAATGACTAAAATTTATATTCCTGAACTAAAAATAAATATAGACATTTGCCTTGACGGATGCGGCGGAATATATTTTGATAACAGAGAAATGAACCGTTTTGATGAAAACAAAGAAGATATCAGCCATATTTTAGAAACTATTAAGGATAAAAAATTTATTGAAGTAGATGAAACAGAAACAAGAGTTTGCCCTATTTGTGGACATAATATGGTAAAACATTTCAGCAGCGACAAACACGAAATTGAAATTGATGAATGTTACAGCTGCGGCGGAATATTCTTAGATAATAAAGAGCTAGGCAAAATCAGGGCCGAATATGAAACAGAAGAAGAGCGCGATAAAGCTGTAAGAGATGACATTCTTGCTGTTATTGGACCAGAACTTAAAGACTTGAAGGAATACAGACCATCAGCCTTAAAAAGCGTATTAGATTCTATATTTACAAAATTTGCCTCAATGTAAACAAAAAGTCTATTTCCTATAATATTTTATGAATTGTAACACTTATTACAGTTGGCAAAAAATTAATCTTTAACACCTTTATCAATATTTAGGGTTTTAACCAAAGCCCTTATATCACCTTTGAGTTTGAAATATTCAGCAAATTTTGGCGTAGTTTTAAGATTAAATGAGCGACCGTTTTTATCACGATGTTTAGAGATTAGCCCTTTTTCGACCAACTCTTTAACATGCTCGTAACAATCTCCGCCCCTTAATTCCTTTAAATCTGTCTGGCGTATTGGCTCTTTTAGTGCAATCACTGTTAATGTTTTTAATACAGCAGGTTTCAATTCAACGGGACAGAGTTTTTCAACGATATCAAGATGCTCTGTTTTTACTTGGAGAATATACCCATTCTCATCATCAATTTCCAAAGCTCCTTCACGAGAAGAATAGTCCATAATTAACTCAAGCAAGGCTTCTTCGACTTTCTCAGGATCTTCATTTAATATTTCCGCTATTTCTTCCACTTGAACTACTCTTGCGGTTATAAATAATACTGCCTCAATCCGTGATTTCAGTTCTTCCATTTGAATTTCCCTTTACTACATACAAGTCAGAATAAAACTCATCCTGAACCAAATCATAATCACTATCCACAGTTAAAAACAAAAGTGAAATATAAGCACTTATTCTATCCATACCAAGCAAAGTCAACTCATTAAGCTCTATTTTATCTTGGCGGCTAAGAATTTCACTCAAATTAGCTTTGAGCCTTTCAACACCTTGTTCAATATACTCGTCATGTGCAAGGTTAACAATATCATCCGGTGATAATCTGGCGTAATTCCTTACCCTACGTTTTGCTCGCTCGTGGGCATTCTTTAGTGACTGCTTTTTATCAAGCATTTCATAGAATTCTAACTGCCTGATTAAGTCACGCAAAGTTACTACCCTGTTTCTGTTTAGCCTTACGCTTGTTCTTCTTTGCAATACTTCATCTATAGATACAACGTTATTTGTCGGAACATACTCACCGTAATCCAGCTGAGAATCATCGTCATCATAATCAAGATTATATTGTTCAGGTTCCTCAAAACTTGTTATATCAAGACCTTCTAGGATATTAGATTTTAACTTCAACAAAATTGAAGCAAACAAAAGTGTACGACCTGTTAATCTCAAATTCTGTGATTTAGACTGGAACAAGTGTGTTAAATATTTATCCGTAACATCAATAATATCAATATTCCAAGGATCAATTTTTCCTTGTTTTGCCATACTTACAAGAATTTCTATCCCATCTACCTCGTTATCGGGATTTTGCGGTAATTCTATTTTGTAGTGTTCATACTCATTTATCATACTAGTCTCTTAATTTCACTCCCGTAACTTTAGAAATACCTTTTTCTTTTTGAGTAACACCAATAGTCCTATTAGCTGATTCTATCATAGGTTTGCGGTGACTAACTACTATAAATTGCGTATCTTTTGATTGTTGCTGAACAATATGAGCAAGTTTTTCAACGTTAATACCATCCAAGTTCGCATCAACTTCATCAAAAGCATAGAACGGAGCAGGCATATAACGCTGTATTGCAAACACGAAGGCTAAAGCAGTAAGTGATTTTTCACCACCTGACATGCCCTCAAGTCTTTGTTTCTTTTTATCTCTTGGCTGTGCTTCTATTGTCAAACCACCCTCAAAAGGCTTTTCCATATTTTCTAATATAAGTGTACCTTCACCATCTGATAATTGATGAAATACTTCTTTAAAGTTTTCATTTATATGATTATAGGTTTTTAGGAACGTTTCTTTCTTTAAATCTTCATATCCTTGCATTCTGTCTAATATTTGCTTTCTCTCTGAAGACAATGTTTCAACTTGGGTATGAAGTTCTTCTTGACGTTTCAATTTAATTTCATATTCCTCAATCGCTCTCATATTTACGGCACCTAAATCATCCATTTTCTTTTGCAGTTTTTGGATTTGAGAATTGATTTCATCAATACTCATTTCAGTAGGTTCAAGCGAATCAACTTCAACGCCTTTCTCTTCAAGCTCTTTTCTTACAGCGTCAAACATCGGTTCTAATTCACGACGACGAGCTTTGAAAGATTCTATCTGTTCTGCCGTCTTTTCTATATCCGCTGATTTTAATTGTTTTTTGGTTTCTAAGTCGATAAGTTGATTATTTATTTCATCACGCTGTTTCATCAACTCGCCGAGCTTTTCGGTTATTTCTTTGATTTGAATTTCCAAAGTTACCAACTGGTCTTTTATACCCTCAATTTCTATTTGGAAATTCTTTTTATCATTTTCAAGATTTTCATTATTTTCTGTTGTACGTTTTATATTATCTTTATGGGTTTGGATAGTTGTCTCGATAAATGCTATCATTTGATTGGAAGACAAAATATCATTGTTAACACTCATCAAGTTTGTATTTAAGCGTTTAATTTCAAACTCAACAGCTTCCGTTTGTTCTTTTAACTTCTTAAGCTCCTCATTATTCATGAGCTTTTCAACATCAGCAATCTCGGTATTTTTGATAGCTGTTTGTTCGGAAATAGAAATCAATTCTTCTTCCATCTTATCGAGTTTTGCTGAAATCTCAGCTATTTTTGGCTCTGTATTTTTAATAATTTCTGTTTTCTCATCTATTGATGATTGGTTAGACTCAAAATCCTTGTTCATTGACTTTTGTTCTAACTGAGCCTTGTTATACTCTGTCATAGTTGAAGAATACTCGCTACGAATTTTATCTAATTTTTGTTCCAGAGTTTGCTTTTTAGAAACAAGAGTTTTGTAACGGTTTTCCATTTCTTCAAGACGAGCCTTAAAAGTAGTTAACTCCTCATCATCATTTTGAGAGAATTTAAGCCCTGTTTTCTTATTAGAACCACCGGTAATGGAACCTGATTTTTCAAAAATTTCACCGGTAAGCGTAACCATACGATACTTACCCATTAATTTGTGAGCAGTAGCTTGGTCTTCAACAACAAGAGTATCCCCCACGGCGTAGAAAAAGGCATTTATGTACTCGTCATCAAAATCGATAAGATTAATCGCAAAATCTATAACACCTTTATCTTTGGGCAAATGTAAACTGGAAGGAGCTTTGACAATTTTATTAAGCGGAACAAACGTTGCACGACCTGCGTTTGAGGAATGCAAAAGCTCTATACAAACAGATGCAACATGCTCATCATCTACAACAATATGAGCCATTCTCCCGCCAACAGCTACTTCTAGGGCTGTTGAATACTCTTTATCAACTTTACCCAATTGCATTAACGGAGCGTGAACACCCCTGATTTTAGCACCCATAACCGTATCTACCGCAAGCGATATATTGGAATCCCTACTTGCCTGACGGTTTGCCTCTAGTCTGTATATCTTTGTTTGTGCAGCTTTGATATTAAAGTCTAAATCTTCTATTTCATTTTTTGTTTGGTCTAATTCACGCATTGCACCGCTTTGAGCCAGCTTTAGGTCTTCTAAATCTTTGCCCAGCTGCTCTGTTATAAGTGAATTCTTGTCCTGATTAGAAGAATAATCCTCTTTGAATTTAACTAGCTTTTCAAGTTGATCCTTTGACTCGTTTAATAATCTTCTTAAAGAACTCAACTCTGCCTCTAAAGGTGCTTGTTTTTGAATGATTGCAGTTTCCTTATCCTTTAAGCTTTCAAGCTCTTTTCTCAGATTATTTCTTTTTTCGATATGCTGCTCAGCAGTTTGGTCAAGCCCTGTCATGTCCTCAAGAATTTTTTTGAGCTCTGCTTTTCGTTTATCAATATTTTCTTGTATACCAAGGATTTCATCTTGCTTTAGTTGGATTTGAAGTTTAGTATCCTTAATTTTATTTTCCTGTGTTTCAATACCGTTTTTGAAATTTTCAATGGCTTTCAAACCGTCCTGTATTTGCTTATCAGCATACGCAATAGCCGATTCTTTTCTTGCAATATCGCCTTTTAGCTCCTCTGCTTTTTTCTTAATCTCAATTTGATGCGCTTCACCCTTTTCTCGTACCAAATCACAAATTTTTTGGTACTCCTCTTTTATTAGGTTAAGCCTTTCATCTAAATCTTTAATTTGGCTTTCTTCTTCTTTTTTCTTCTTAGTAAATTCAAGAATATTTTCGTGTGCTTTTTCAAGATTCTTTCTTATATCAAAGAATTTAACTGTCGTAACCTGCCCTTCAAGCTTAGTCTTATCTTCTTTGAGTTTTTGATACTTAAGAGCAATTTCTCTCTCCTCTTTAAGCTCCTCTATTCTTGCATTAACCTCAGTCAGAATAAGCATAGCCCTTTCTACACGTTGTTCAACAGTTTCAAGTTCGCCTGTTGCTTGCTCTATACGACGATCAAAATCAGCGACTCCCGCTATCTCATCAATAATCTTACGGCGTTCGTTTGGAGAACAATTTGTAATACTAGTTACATCGCCCTGCATCATTACGTTGTAACTGTTTGGGGTAATATTAAATTTTTCCAACTTTGTATGAATATCGGATAATGTGACAATTTTGTCATCAAGATAATAAATACTATTATATCCTTGGGAAGATTTTTTAATTTTACGGGCAACAGAGAACTCCGCACCTTCATCATTTTCGGCAAAGGTAACTTTAACAAATGCCTCATTTTTCTTAGTATAAGTCGAAATAAGATGAAAAAGCTTCTCAGCACGAAGCGTACGGGAAGTAGATAACCCGAGGGCAAACAATACACTATCAATGATGTTACTCTTTCCGGAGCCGTTAGGGCCTGATATCGTTGTGAACCCTTTTAGCAGCGGAATTTCTATCTTATTGGCAAACGACTTAAAGTTGTCGATTTCCAGTTGTTTTATATACATAATCCTTCCCAAACACAGGCAAATCAGCCAATCCCTGCCATACTAATTACACAACAAAAAAGCTCATGTGTCAAATATATTAACATTCTGTAACCTCTTACAGAATTACGTTTCACTTATAAACTTACAAACATCTACATAAGAAATTGCGCCTGAAATCTTCTCCAACTCCTCTACTCTCAACTCTATAGCAGAATTTCCGCTACCACAGGCAGGATATACCGTCTTAAAACGTCTCAAAGACTCATCCAGATAAATTTTTACATTATCATTTTCTATCCCAAACGGACAAACCCCACCAACTGCATGACCGGTTGAGTTTATCACTTCCTCTGGCGATAACATTTTTGCTTTTATACTAAACACCGTTTTGAATTTCTTATTATCTATCTTTACATCACCCGCTGTAACAAGCATTATAACACCATTTTCAGAGGCAAAAGTTAAAGTCTTTGCTATTCGCCCCTCCTCTACACCTAAAGCCTTAGCTGCAAGCTCAACCGTTGCACTTGATTTATCCAATATAATAATTTCTTCTGATTTTCCGTATCGGCTTAAATGTTCACGAACTTTCTCTACTGACATTCTCAATCTCCCAAATTACTCTTTTTACTAGATTTTAAAACAAAATTCCTCAAATCGGATATATTTTTGTAAAGAAATATTATTATAAATACTTGAAAATTTAATAAATTTATGACACACTTAGCATATCCAACAGACTTGGGTAAGAATACCTGA
Organism: Candidatus Gastranaerophilales bacterium; assembly: GCA_944323215.1. Lineage (GTDB taxonomy): Bacteria > Cyanobacteriota > Vampirovibrionia > Gastranaerophilales > Gastranaerophilaceae > CALUTH01. The sequence continues at coordinate 25,805 of CALURS010000004.1, forward strand.
AAGGGAAAAATAAATAATGAAAAATTTAATACAAAAGAAACTTCATCATCAACATCGTTAGGGCTAGGCGCTAATGATAGAATCTTTTGTATAAGTTTTCATATACTTTTTTCGTTAGCACTGATGCCCCGACTGAAGAAGTACAGTCATAAACAAATAACACGTGTAGAACATAACGAAAAAAGGAAAGAATTATTATGTCATTTGTAAATATAATCTCAGCAATCGGCAACAACTCATCAATGTATCCTCTTATAGTACGGGATTGCGGTATAGAAATTCCGACTAAAGTAGGTATGACATATTATCAAAACAGGTCTGATAAATATATTGCATATTTAGGTGCAAGAGAAAGATTTTTTGATGAATACGCGGTATCAGCCGTTTGGTTAGGCGGAGTTCCGGCAATCGGAAAACTTGCTGATTATCTAATCAAAAAATGCGGTTTTAATCCGGAGATAAGCAGCAAATTATACAAAGAAGAAGCACTTCAAGGCATTAAATACAATATAGAAAAATTTAGAGATAAAGCACCAAAAGAAGTTGCAGAACTCGAAAAAGCACTTAAGCAAGGTGAAAAATACAGAAAATGTCTTGCTGGGAAATTTATTGCACAAACTGTTATCCCAACAATTTTAATGGGATGGATTATACCTAAAGCAATCTTTAAGTGGACTGCATATTCTAAAAATAAACACAATCAAAAATGCAAAGAAAATGATACTTTTGTAAAATCAAACGTAGAGAATACCAAAGAAAAACCTGCACAACCAAGTTTTAAGGGTATTAATATCGGTTCGCTTGCGGAACTTTCTAACCTTGAAAAATTAATCATAACAGATACAGGATACCTTGCAGGGCGTGTTGCAACTGCCAGAAAACGAAATGAAGCCTATGATATAGGATTTAGAATAGGTGGAATGATGTATCTTAATTATCTTTTCCCTAAACAGCTTGAAAAAGTCCTTGATTTTTCATCAGAAAAACTGCTTAAAACAAATATGGATATAGATGTAAAACTACTTGCTGATGGAGAATTTTTGACAAGCGTAAAAGACGGAGCACTAGAACTTCCCAAAAGCTCTAATCCAAAAGATTTGATAGAATTTATTGATAACAATCCATCATCAAAATTCACTAAATATGCAAATGAATATGAAAAGATAAAAATGTTAAATGAACAAACCCGTGACCCTAGAGCCTACGTTGATTTTAAAGCACTTGGTAAGTTCAGAGACAGCCTGGAAAACTTTACTAAAATGGCAAAAAATGGTACAACGGATATAGAGCTGTCACAAAATATTGTAAAATTTGCTAAAAAAGCCAAAAGAGTAAAATACGCAACTATCTTAAGTAATGTAATCATTACATCATCGCTGCTTGCAATAGGACTGCCTAAACTCCAATTCAAATTCAGAGAATGGATTACAGGCTCCAAACTTGAGCCCGGAATTATAAATTAGTAATATGTAACCATTTTTATAGAACAAAACCGGAGGACCTTAATAACCTCCGGTTAATATCTTAACTTATATCAATTAATTTTGATTTTTAAGAGTTGGGAACATAATAACATCTCTGATTGTCGGAGAGTTAGTTAATAACATAACTAATCTGTCAATTCCCATCCCCATACCGCCTGTTGGTGGTAAACCATATTCAAGAGCAGTAACATAGTCTTCATCATAAGACATTGCTTCTTCATCACCGTTTGCTTTTGCTAATGCTTGAGCTTCAAAACGATAACGCTGATCTATCGGATCTGTTAATTCAGAGAACGCATTTGCAATTTCCCAACCGTTTACTCTCGTTTCAAATCTTTCTGTCAATCTATCATTATCTCTATGTATTTTAGCAAGCGGAGAAATTTCTCTTGGATAATCAATAATATGACAAGGTTGTATTAAAGTCGGTTCAACAGTTGCTTCAAAAACTTTTTCTACTACTTGTCCCCAGTTATCAGAATCCTCAACTTGAACATGAAGTTTCTTTGCTGCAGCAATTGCTTCTTCCGCTGTAAAGAATTCGTTAAAATCAATACCGGTAAACTCTTTTATTGAGCCTAACATTGTTTTTCTGTCCCAAGGCGGAGTTAAGTCAATAATATTATCTCCGTATTGGATTTTCATTGTTCCCAATACTTCTTGAGCAACCGTACTTACAAGATTTTCGGTTAATACCATCATTTCATTGTAGTCAACGTATGCTTGATAAAGCTCTATCATGGTAAATTCAGGGTTATGTCTTGTATCTATACCTTCATTTCTAAAGCATCTGCTTAATTCAAATATTTTTTCACTTAAACCGCCAACCATTATTCTTTTCAAATGAAGCTCAGGTGCTATTCTTAGAGTTAAATCCATATCAAGAGCATTGTGATGTGTAATAAATGGTCTTGCATTTGCACCGCTTGCTTGAGTATGAAGCATTGGAGTTTCTACTTCAATAAACCCTTGATTTGTTAAGTACTCTCTTATCTTTTGGATTATCAAACTTCTTTTTCTAAATGTATCACGAGTTTGTTCATTTACAATTAAGTCTACATAACGTTGACGATATTTTGTCTCAACATCTGTAAGCGTAGTATGGGACTTAAGCTGTTCCTTCTTTTCCTCAGAAATTTGTTTATTAGGCAGCGGAAGAAGTGATTTTGAAAGAACTTTTAAAGAAGTAGCTTTAATAGACAACTCTCCTCTTGGAGTTCTTCTTATTGTACCTGTAAATCCGACTATATCGCCTAAGTCTATCAATTTTAAAATCTTCATAGTTTCTTCATCAAGGTTTTCCTTATGAGAAAATATCTGGATTTTTCCTGACGGGTCCATTAAGTCTATAAACATGCCTGAGTTACGCATTGCCATAACACGACCTGCAACAGAATAAGTATCTTCTGTCTCTTCTCCTGCCGGCAAGTCTTTGTATTTTTCTTGCAAAAATTTTGCATCAGCATCTTTGTCAAATGAATACGGATACGGATTAACTCCTTTATCCGCCAAATCTGCCAATTTTTGTATTCTTGTCTGTCTGATTGATTCTAAGGCAGACGTAGGTTGATGTATTGTTTTTTCTGTCATAACAAATTATCCTCTTATTATTACTTATAACAGTATTTTAACATAAACAGAAAACTATTTTTAAACAAGTTTATAAGAAACTGATAAACCGGCAGGAAGTGGAAGAATTTCTGATTGAAAATCATTATCTGCAAAAACAGCATCCAAAAACGGCTTAACCTTTTCAGCATGAGAGGTTACATTATCTGCACAAATTATTCCGCCCTTTACAAGATGAGGTTTTATCAGTTTAAAATAATCTAAATACTGCGGCTTACTCGCATCTATAAATACAAAATCAAACTTATCATCATCCTTTAAATATTCTAAAATAGTTCCCGCATCTCCGATTTTAGAAGTTATAATATCATCCACCTTACAGCGTTTAAAATTTTCAAGCGCAATAGTTTGACGTTTTTCATAAAACTCGATAGTTGTAAGCTTTCCACCTGTTTGCTTCAAGCCTAGTCCAAGCCAAATCCCTGAATATCCGTTGGATGTACCTATTTCCAGTGCATTTTGAACATTATTCATTTTTATTAGCATATTTAGAAAGTTACCGGTTTCTCGGGCTACATTCCAAAACTGTTTTTGAGTTAACTCAAGTTCTTCTAATACTTTTTCGGTTTCATCTGCTATTAATAACATATACTACCTATTATAATGTTTGTGGTTTCTTTGATACCTGTATATCCATAACCGGAATATTCATTGAATATGTATTAACCAACTTGCTATGCGCAACATCAATTACAGAAAATTCACTTCGTTTGATATCGGAAACAATTATATAATCAGTACCTTCAATAGGCCTTATTGTCGTACCAAAACCGCCTGTGCTTAATTGAATATCTGTTATTAATGAATTATCAGCCGTATTTATTACTCTTACTACATTATCCTCAGAGCCTAAAACAAATAATTTATCTTTATATACATACATATCATTAGGCTTTTTAACTGTATCATACTCGCCCACGGCGGAAAGTGTTGCATAATCAATACAAGCTAACTTATTTCTCGTTCTACTTGTTAAATATAGTTTCCCGTTTGTATAAGCAAGCTTTGAAACATTTGGAACATTACCGATATCTTTCATTAAATAATTGTTATTAATATCAATTCCCCAAACCTCTGCACTGTTTTTATCAACGTAGAAAATCAAATTATCAGCAATAATCAGTTTTTCACAGTACCCGTTTACCTTTATTTTTTGAGTCAAACTCATATTTTTTAAGTTTACGACATAAATACAAGATGCCTCAGGAGATGCAACATAAGCAATATTTTTTGCCTTATCTAAAACAATTTCAGTAGGTTGGGTTGTAAACTCTATTTGTTTTATAACACTGCTATCAGCTATTGAAATGACATTAAGAAAAGTTTTTTCATAAGAAGTAACAAGTAAATATTTATTATCAACGACTTCCATATCAATAGGGATAGAACGTTGAGAGAGTGCATAATCCGGATCCATATTAGGCGGTGTTACGACCTGAATATTTTTACTATAACAAGTTGAGATAAAAAGCAATTTATCTTTTAATACAGGAATAAGCGGAACAGGTGTTGGCACTTGCTTTTGATAAGAAATAGCTTTAGTAAAATCATTCTTAGAGTGCTCTACTTTGATAAATCTATCTTCTTGGGTTTGAATGTTAAGATTTCCCATAATTCCTTTTATATTATCAGGGATAATTAATCCTTGCGGAACAAGCATATCTTGCGGTAACAAACCGTTTCTAATCTCAGCGGGCGGATTATCTAACTTAAGCACTGTTTTCTTACCACGCTTATCGGTAATAACTTTGAGTAATGCGAAATCGTTATTAAAAATAACAATATCAGGTTTTTTATAAAACGGAGTATTTGCTGGATAAGAAGTCTTAACTTCTAGCACTTCAACATCTTTCGCAGGTGCTGGATATAAAGGAAGATACACCGTACTGTCCGGTAAAACAATTACACCGTCAAATCTTATTTCCGCCCCCGGATAACTCTTGTTGATAAATTCAACTATTTCAGCAGGTAATTTGGCTGCTAAAACACTGTTAGAAATACAAAAAACAGTCAATAATAAAAATAAAATCTTACGCACTATCTAAAAGCTCCTCTAATTTTTTCCCCTACTGAAACCTTCTTGTTTTTATTCAATTCAAGAAGTTTTTGATAAAGTTGTTTTTCCTCATTAGAAATCTTTGTCGGAGTAATAACACTTACAACCACAATATGATCTCCACGATTAGACGGACGCGAAATAATAGGAACTCCAGCACCTTTTATTTTAACCGTCCTGCCGCTTTGAATACCTGCTGGAATATTTATTTCTCTATCACCGTCTAAAGTTTTAATAGTAACCGTATCACCTAATACTGCCTGAGCAGGAGTTACTTCTAATTTTGTATAAACATCAACACCTTCTCTTTGGAAGTATTCAGAATGCTTAACGTGGATTACCACATAAACATCACCCGATGCCCCGCCGTTAATACCTGCATCTCCCTCACCCGATAACCTCATTTTTGATCCATTATCAACACCTGCCGGGATTTTAATTTCAATTTTCTTTTCTTTATTAACTCTTCCCTGCCCTTTGCAATCCGGACAAGGAGAATCTATTGTCTTACCTGTTCCTTTACAATGCGGGCACTGAACGATTTGTGTAAAATGGCCTAAAATCGTTTGAGTAGTTTGTTGAACTTTTCCCGTACCGCCGCAAGTTTTACAAATTGAAGAAGTAGTTCCAGGTTTTGCACCGGTTCCGTTACAGGTTGAACACTTTTCTAAATGATCAATCTTAACCTCTTTCTCTACTCCGAAAACTGCCTGTTCAAAATCTATTTCGATATCAAGTCTTAAATCATCCCCACGCTGAGGAGCATTCGGGTCATAAGAACGACCTGAACCGAAACCAAATCCGCCAAAAAACGAATTAAAGATTTCATCCAATCCGCCAAAACCTGCATCAAACGGTCCTGAGCCGAAGCCTGCATTCTTTAATCCGTCCTCCCCAAATCTATCATAAGTTGCACGCTTATCATCATCTATCAATGTTTCATAAGCCTTGCCCAACTCTTTAAACTTTGACTCAGCATCCGGAGACTTGTTTACATCCGGATGCCACTGTCTTGCTAATTTCCTAAATGCGCTTTTTATCTCATCTTTTGTTGCGTTCTTTGAAACGCCTAGTATTTCATAATAATCTGCCATTCTCTTTTTTATATAATTATTCGGCAACAGCTACATTTACCAATGACGGCCTTAATACCTTATCGCCTAACTTATATCCCTTCTGTAATTCCTGTATAACTGTATGTTCCGGATGTTCTGAGGTTGGGGTTTGCATTACTGCCTCGTGAAAATTCGGATCAAATTCTTTTCCTTCTGTTTCGATTACTTCTAAACCCAATTTTGACAATATATCCATTGTTTGTTTATGAAGCATATTAAAATTATCTTTTACTACCTGACAATCTTCAACTTTTTCTAAAGCCGCCTCACCCCTGTCAAAATTATCAAGCACTTCAAGCATTTTCTTTAACGCATCTGCTGCACCGTATTTTATAAGACTTTCTCGCTCCTGCTCTTGTCTTTTTCTATAATTTTCAAAGTCTGCAGCAAGTCTTATGTATTGGTTGTTTAACTGTTCAAAATCAGACTTTATCTTATCTAATTCTGACGGTTCTTTTGTTTCTTCTGCTTGTTCTTCTGCCTCAGAATCTTGTTCATTATTCACTTCTTCCGATTCAGATTCATTTTTCAATTCTTCATCAAGTTCTTTATTTTTATCATTTCCGCCCTTGAATGGATTTGTCATAATTCACCTCTACTTCATATTGTATACACTTTATTATAAATTATCAAAGCTTTGTTACAAGGAAAATTTATTTTTTTTTAACTTTTCACTCGATTTTTTTACAAAAAACGGATAAAATAATCTTATGAATATAACAGATTCTACAGGAAAATTATATTATATAGGCGGCTGCGTAAGGGATGAACTTCTAAATCGCACCCCTGTTGATATTGATATTTGCTGTGAAGGCGACGCTATCAAATACGTTGAAGCTATGGGATATAAAATAATAAAAATCCAAAAAGATATAAGAACAGCAAGGGTAATTATTGACGGAGAAGAAATTGACTTTGCCTCAACCAGAAAAGAAATATACCCATCTGCGGGACATCTTCCTGTTACAACAGAAACAGGCTGTCCGCTTAAAGATGACTTAATAAGAAGGGATTTTACTCTAAACTCTATCGCAAAATCCGTCAAAACAAATGAATATAAGGACCCTACAGGCGGGATTGAAGATTTAAAATCCGGAGTACTGCGAGTACATCATAGTAACAGTTTTATTGATGACCCCACAAGGATTATAAGGGGACTAAAATTTTCATTAAGATTCGGGTTTAAACTTGAAGAAGGGACTCATAAACTTCAAGATGAATACCTTAGGAATGTTAATTATGATATGAGCAAATCAAGGCTAAAAAAAGAACTTGTTGACTGTTTTAATCTTAATAAAGAGGAAGGTTTTACACGTTTTATTGATGAGGGAATTTATAAGTTACTTACTCCACAAAAACCCAAACAAGGATTAGCAAATATTGAAGCTGCCGTAAATAAATATCAGATTAAAACTCCTTGGATTATATATCTTGGTAATTGTGACTTAACAATGCTTGACTTAACAAAACAAGAGCGAAAAATCATTGATAACTATAATATTCTAAAAACACTGCCGCAGAGTGTTAACAAAGTAGAGCTTGATAAACTATGCAGAAAAATGGATTTAGAATCCTTAATTTTGTGGAGTATTTTTTGCAATCCTGATAAAGGGTTTAACTATATAGACAAAATAAAAACTCTTGAAACGGAATTGACGGGAGCAAGACTTGAAAGCCTTGGAGTAAAGGGGAAGAACATAGGTAAAGCCTTGGAGCTGATAAGAGAAGAAAAAATCAAAAACCCAAGTTTAACTCTGGAAGATGAAATCACACTTGCAAAAAAATTTATCTAATCTTGTTATAACTTTACCGAAAAAACAGGTCATGATAGAATCAAAATATGAAAAGAAAACCGATAATAGCAATAGTAGGTCGCCCCAATGTGGGTAAATCAACATTTGTAAACCGTCTTGTAGGCAGAAGGCAGTCAATAGTTAACGATTTACCGGGGGTGACAAGAGATAGAATATATTTTGACTGTGAATGGCAGAACAAGCCTTTTACGGTAATAGACACCGGCGGAATAATCCCGGGGGATGAAGATGAAATAATGCTTTCAATCTTTGACCAAGCTCGTATAGCTTGTGATGAAGCAGACAGAATAATATTTATCGTAGACGGTATGGAGGGAATAACCCCCGTTGATGAAGATATAGCAAATATTTTAAGACGTTCAAACAAACCTGTATTTTTAGCGGTAAATAAAACGGATTCGCCATCACACTTTGCAAACGCTGCTGAATTTTATTCGCTTTCACTTGGCGAGCCAATACCGATTTCAGCACTGCACGGTTCAGGCGGAGTCGGTGATATTCTCGATATGGTTACTGACGGGTTTGAAACGGACGAAGCGCAACAAGAAGATACTGATATTAAGATTGCAATAGTCGGAAGACCAAACGCAGGTAAATCCTCTATCGTTAACGCTTTACTTGGAGAAAACAGAGTTATCGTTTCAAATGTTTCAGGCACAACAAGAGATAGTATTGACAGCAAAATCACTTATAAAGATACAGAATTCACTATAATTGACACAGCAGGAATACGAAAGAAATCAAAAGTAGATTGGGGTGTTGAGAAGTTTGCAGTAGACAGAGCAATCCGTTCAATAAGAGAATGCGATGTTGCAATACTTGTAATTGATGCTTCCGAAGGGATTTCTGACCAAGATAAAAAAATTGCATCTGTAATTACTGAAGCAGGCAAAGGTATGATTGTTGCAATAAACAAATGGGATTTAATAGAAAACAAACAATCAAACACTATAAACAAATTTGACAAAATACTGGCAAATGAAATTCCGTTTTTAGCTTATGTCCCAAGAATATATATAAGTGCTGTTACTGGACAAAGATTAACACAGATATTTGACAAAGCAAAAGAAGTTTATGCTGAATGTACAAAACGAGTTTCAACAGGATTATTAAATAAAATAATTAATGAGGCGTATGCACTTAATCCGCCGCAAACAATCAAAAACAAAAAACTAAAGATTTTATACTCGACCCAAGTCGGAGCACAGCCGCCTACATTTGTACTTTTTGCGAACAATAGCGACTTGTTGAAAGAACACTACAAGCGTTATTTAGAAAACAAACTTCGTGAGGCTTTTGGATTTATGGGAACATCTATCAGAATTTCTGTTCGAGAAAGACAGGGTAAAAACAAATAAGGTCGGAGTAAGTATTTTTTAATAAATATTCTGTTTTACGTCATCAAATATTGACGAAAATAGCAGATAATATTATACTCTCTATATGAATAAAGTTGTTT